>CAVHZB010000017.1:0-13946 GCA_963640555.1 Phascolarctobacterium succinatutens | reverse complement strand
GAGTATATTATGATTATGAAGTAAAAAATACAAGGGTCGGGTCATATGATGCGATCCGATTGATGACGGCAAAGCCGTGAAAAGAGAGAAGGAGCCATGAAAAAGACATTATACAGCCTTATGCTTTCGGATGAAGTTGTCGCCGAGGTGGACAGACTTGCCCACAGGCTCGGAACGAACCGCTCAAACCTTATAAATCAGATCCTTGCCGAGCATGTCGATCTCGTAACGCCGGAGCGCCGCATAAACGATATTTTTTCCGCCATGGAGCAGCTTATTACTCCGTCGCGGGAGCTCGTGCCGTTTTTCGCGCCGAACGCGCTTACGATGTCGCTGAAATCCTCGCTTGAGTACAAGTACCGCCCCACCGTCAAATACGAGGTGCAGCTTTACCGCGGCGACAGTGACAGTCTCGGTGAGCTCACGGTCGTTTTCCGCACGCAGTCGGCGGCTCTTATCCGTTCAATGACGGAGTTTTTCCGTATATGGAAGAGCATCGAGGATGCTCATCTGCGCCCGATGATGGGGCCGAGCGCGCCTACCTACGCCCTGTATGAGGGCAAATTTATCCGCTCGATAGCTATTCCGACGCGCGATTGCAGCTCGCAGGAGCTGGCAAATGTCATATCGGAGTATATAAAACTGTTTGACACAATGATGAAGGGCTACCTCAGCGGCAGACTCAATGCCCGCGACATCGAAGCCTGCGTTTTCTCGCAGCTCAGAAGAGCGGAGATACTCATTTAAAAAGAAGGTGTTTTTATGAACGCACAGAACTTTACCCAGAAAACCCTTGAAATGATCCAGACTGCCAAATCCATGGCGATGGAGAACAACAATCAATATATAACCCCGGAGCATATGCTGTATGCGCTCGTCGATCAGGACGGCGGACTCATCCCCTCGCTGCTTGAGCGGATGGGTGTTGACTGCAATGAGGTGCTCTCAGAGCTTGACACACAGATAGAAGCCCTGCCCAAGGTGTCGGGAGACTATGACATTTACCTCTCTCGCGAGGCCGAGCGCGTCATGAACGCCGCCGAGCAGTCGGCAAAGAGCCTCGGCGATGAGTATCTGTCCGTAGAGCATGTGATGATGGGCATCTTTGCGTCGCCCACGCCGGCGATAAAGCGTATTTTCTCAGACCACGGCATAACAAAGGCAAAATTTTCTGAGGAGCTTGCGAAGGTCAAAAGGGGACCGGTCACAGGCGATAACCCCGAAAGCGGTTATGATGCACTTAAAAAATACGGCACCGATCTTGTCGAGCGTGCGCGCAGCAATAAGCTCGATCCGGTCATCGGACGCGATACGGAGATAAGAAATGTCGTCCGCATCCTCTCACGAAAAACGAAGAACAATCCTGTGCTCATAGGTGAGCCGGGCGTCGGCAAAACGGCGATAGCCGAGGGACTTGCTCAGCGTATCGTGCGCGGAGATGTGCCGGAGGGACTTAAAAACAAAACCATTTTCTCGCTGGATATGGGCGCGCTCATAGCGGGCGCAAAGTACCGCGGTGAGTTCGAGGAGCGCCTTAAGGCGGTGCTTGAGGAGATAAAGCAGTCCGAGGGTCAGATAATCCTGTTTATCGACGAGCTGCACACCATTGTCGGTGCAGGCAAGACCGAGGGCAGCATGGATGCCGGCAACCTCTTAAAGCCTATGCTGGCTCGCGGCGAGCTGCACTGCATCGGTGCAACGACCCTCGATGAGTACCGCAAGTATATAGAAAAGGATGCAGCCCTCGAGAGAAGATTCCAGCCCGTTCAGGTCGATGAGCCTACGGTCGAGGACACCATCTCAATTCTGCGCGGACTTAAGGAGCGCTATGAGGTCTACCACGGCGTCCGCATCCACGATAATGCCATCGTAGCCGCCGCAACGCTTTCAAACCGCTATATATCCGACCGCTTCCTGCCGGATAAGGCGATAGACCTTGTGGACGAGGCGTGTGCCCTGATCCGCACTGAGATAGACTCCATGCCCGCGGAGCTCGATGATATGCGCCGCAGGATAATGCAGCTTGAGATAGAGGAAACGGCCCTTAAAAAGGAGACCGATAAGCTCTCGCAGGACCGTCTGACCAAGCTCACGGAGGAGCTTGCAAACCTTAAGGACGAGTTCAATGAGAAAAAATCCCGCTGGGAAGCCGAAAAGGGCAGCGTTGACGAGGTGAAGACGCTCAAGAGCCAAATAGAGCAAATGAATGCCGACATTCAAAAGGCTCAGCTCAGATACGAGTATGAAACGGCAGCAAAGCTCAAATACTCCGACCTGCCCGCGCTTGAGAAAAAGCTTGAGGAGGCCGAAAAACTCAGCGAGGAGCGCAAGGCAAGCGGCATGGTGCACGACACCGTCACCGAGGAGGAGATCGCCGGTATCGTTGCAAAGTGGACCGGAATACCCGTTGCAAAGCTGCTCGAGGGCGAGCGCGAGAAGCTCCTGAACCTTGACAAGGTGCTGCATAAGTCAGTTATCGGTCAGGACGAAGCGGTGCAGAAGGTCACCGAGGCGATATGGCGCTCGCGTGCCGGTATAGGCGATCCGAACAGACCGATAGGCTCGTTCATGTTCCTCGGACCGACCGGCGTCGGCAAGACCGAGCTTGCAAAGGCTCTGGCACGGTGCCTGTTTGACGATGAGCACAACATGGTCAGAATAGATATGACCGAGTACATGGAGAAGTTCTCCGTATCCAGACTCATCGGTGCTCCTCCGGGATATGTTGGCTATGACGAGGGCGGTCAGCTCACCGAGGCGGTGCGCAGAAAGCCGTACTCGGTCGTGCTGTTCGACGAGATCGAAAAGGCGCATCCGGATGTGTTCAACATTCTGCTCCAGATCCTTGACGACGGCAGAGTCACCGATTCGCAGGGGCGCACCGTCGATTTCAAGAATACCATCATTATCATGACCTCGAACCTCGGCAGCCAATATCTGCTCGACGGCATAAATGACGCAGGAGAGATCGAGGAGAGCGCAAGGCAGCAGGTCATGGCTGCGCTGCATCAGCAGTTCAGACCGGAGTTTCTCAACCGCCTTGACGAGATGATCTGCTTCAAGCCCCTGACCAAGACGGAGCTCAACGGCATCATTGACATCCTCACCGCGTCGCTCAGGCAGCGCCTTGAGGACAAGAGCCTCGGACTTGAGATAACCGACGAGGCAAAGCAGCTCATTATTGAGCGCGGCTTTGACCCCGTGTTCGGCGCACGCCCGCTGAAGCGGTATCTGCAAAGCACCGTTGAAACACTCATTGCCCGTGCCATCCTCGCAGGCGATATGCCGGCAGGCCATGTCATTAAGGTAAGCGTCAAAGACGGCGAGCTCTGCTGCGAATAAGGATTCAAAAAGCTTCCGCACCTGTCAATTCGGTGCGGAAGCTTTTCACCATACGGTCTTTGCGACGGCCGTGTCCTGTGTGAAATTCGGGATATTATAGAGCACTAATACCTGCGTGATGCCGTTTTCTTCGATGTAGTCCGTTACAGAGTCCTTGAAGAAGCGCAGGTCTATGAGGTGGGTCTCGGCGTAGTCGTCGACGACGAACTGAGCAAAGCAGTTGGCGTAGGAGTCCTTCAGGATCAGCAGCCTGCCCTCGCCGCTGCCGGAGATCACGGTAGTGGATTGGTTGGAATTAAGGAAAACGGCGTACTGATCCTTGCCGCTGAGATACTTGCGCTCGTAGATGCTGTCGGTCACATAGCTGCCGCCGTTGTAGCTCACGGTATGCGTAAGCGTTTTGTAATAGGCAGTGACGGTGTCGTAAGGAGCAAAGGGATAGTTGACCTTGTTATAGGCAGTGCCGCGGAAATTATCGCAGAGGCTCCGGCTCTGCCAGGCAGAAAGCGGCTGCACCGTTTTTCCCTGTGCCTGCATCCACGCGGCATAGCAATAATAAGCGCCGAGGCTGGTATAGTGGTGATCGGTTTTGTAGTAGATATACTCGCCGCCGTGCTCGGAGAGGATGTCGAACACATTGACGGTATCCAGCCCCAGCGCCCTTGCGCGTTCATAAAGCGCCTTTTGATCGAGGTTCGGCGCATAGGCGGGCAGCTTATCCGAAAGCGTCTGTGCCGCGGTAGGAACGAGCATTACCTGCATGGAAATATTCCTTTCCTTCAATACCTCCGACAGCCTTGCAAGGGCTTCGATGTTGTCTGTAAATTGCTTCTGATCATAGCTTGTAAAAGCGTCGATGAGATAGCCGTCCTTGCCGAAGTAGACATTGGAAATTTCGGTTTTGCCGCTTATGCGCTCCGTCAGGGTCTTGACTGTGATCCAGCCGTCCCGCAGGGGGAACTGATCGGCAAGATATTTTTCTATTTCCGTTCCCATCTTGCCGCTGGAAAAATCGGAAACGGATATCGCAGTTTTCTGCGTCAGCGTGCGCTTTTCGCTTTCGGAGTAGTATTTATCCGGTACGAGGATGCCGGAAAGGCTACCGGCGGCTAAAAGAAAACAGAAAAATGATGTTATGAGCTTGTTTCGCATTCTGCGCTGCCTCCTTAAAACCTGAAATACAAAAACGGGTTGTACGAGCCGCTTATGAGAAAGGCAAGCGAGAGCGCCGATACCGCAGCTATGCCGCCGAGGTCTGCCGCAGTCATAAGACCAGCACCGCATTTTTCGTTGAAGCTGCGGTAAAGCCTGCTTCCGAGCGGCGTTGCTGCCGCGGCACACAGGATAAGCAGCGGAAGATATGACAGCAGCAGATAAACGGTGCCGCTGCTGCAAAAGGCGGCGCCGCCGAGCATGACCCTGAAAAACGCCCAGCCCTCGGCGATATTCTCAAAGGAAAACAGAACCCAGCTCACGGCGACGCACAGGAGCGTATACACATGCCCAAGCACGGCCGGAGCCTTTTTGAGCTTGTCGAGAAGGAAAAACTTTTCTATTATCAGGATAATGCCGAAGTATACGCCCCAGAGCACATAGTTCCAGCTCGCACCGTGCCAGAAGCCGGTGAGCAGCCACACGATGGCAATGTTCCGAAGCTGCACGGCAAGTCCCTTTTTATTGCCGCCCAGAGGGATATATACATAGTCCCTGAACCATGTTCCCATGGAGATGTGCCAGCGCCGCCAGAACTCGGTGACGCTTTTTGAGATGTACGGATAGTTGAAGTTTTCGAGGAAGTCAAAGCCGAGCATCTTGCCCAGACCGATCGCCATATCCGAGTAGCCGGAGAAGTCGAAGTATATCTGGAAGGCAAATGCGACTATCCCGAGCCACGCGGAAACGACGGTGAGCTCATTTGATGAGGAGACCGCAGTCCACAAAAGACCTATGTTATTTGCAAGCAGCACCTTTTTGCCGAGCCCGCAGACGAAGCGCTTTACGCCCTCGCCGAACTTGTCGAAGGAATGTGTTCTCTCGTCTATCTGGTCGGCAATGGTCTGATAGCGCACGATGGGACCGGCAATGAGCTGCGGGAACAGCGCGACATAAGCGCCGAAGGAGATGATGTTTTCCTGCGCCCTTGCATCGCCGCGATAGACATCAATGGTATAGCTCATCGTTTGGAAGGTGTAGAAGGAAATACCTATCGGCAGCGGCAGGTTCAGAAGCGGTATGCTGCTGCCCGATATGCCGTTTACGGTGCCGATAAGGAAATCGGCGTATTTGAACAGGCAAAGAATGCTGAGATTGACAATGACCGAAACGAGAAGTCCTGCCTTTGCCCTTGGCGTGCCGCGGTGCTTATCCACCGCCCTGCCGCAGCAGTAGTCGAGAACGGTGGATAGGATCATCAGTCCGACATATACAGGCTCGCCCCATGCATAGAACAGCAGGCTGAATGCAAATAGTATTGCATTTTTTGCTTTTTTCGGAGCGATAAAGTATACCGTCAGAACGCAGGGCAGGAACCAGAGCAGAAATGTCAGACTGGAAAATACCATGGCTTAATCGGCGATAAAACCGGTGGCTTCTCCGTCGTCCTCGGGAACGACTGCGGAGTTTGCGGGCAGCGTGCCGAAGATGCCCTTCAACGCGTCATCTATCTTGGCATACTCGGAAACGGCAAGCTTTGCCTCTGCCTCGCTGTCGTCGCCGTCGTAGCTTGCGCCTGCAATGATGTACAGCACATAGTCGCCCGACTGATAGATGCGTGCGTTCATGACCTTTGCCGTACCGAAGGGGTACTGACGGATGTAGCTTACGATCTGCGCATAGTAGGTGTTGAGCACCTTTACGGCGTCGTCGGCATAGCCGTCCTTGGTCTTGAGCACGATCACGGTGTCGGGGTTTACGCTTCCGATGGAGTTTTGCTTTGCGACATAGCTTTCGATCTTGCTCATGTCAAGCTGCCAGCTGTTTTCAAGCCAATCCTTGTCGATATCGGTGTCGCAGAGGCTATCTTCTGCTCGATCTCGGCGGGAGTGAGCGTTACATCATTTTTCTTGTTATCATCGGTTTTATTACCGCCTGTGCCGCAGGCCGCGGCGGAGAGAAGCATTGCGAAGGTCATGAGAAGTATAACTATTCTTTTCATTTTGGAAAGCTCCTTGATCTGTATTGCGCATCTGTTTTGCGCTTTCATATATATAACGAGCCGAAAAGCGAAAATGTCGGAAGAATTTTTTGAAATTCTTCCGACATTTTCGCTTTTATTTTTTCAGTGAGTCATACACCGATATTACCTGTTCTCCGACAGCTCCGTCATATCCCAAAAGACAGTATTTGATTTTCCCGTTTGTCCATGTGACCTTATAACAGGTATACGGGTCTGCCTGTACCTCGGTCAGCACCGCATTGCTTTTGGCGTCTATGGTTTCCTGCGAAAGCTCCTGACCGGTCAGTCCGGAAAAATCGCCGTCCTGAGCCGAGGCCCGTGCAAGGTAGCTTTTCCCGTCGAGTACAAATTGAACCTCGGCTATCTCACCGTCTATAATCGCATAGGAGACCTCCTGTGCCTCTGCCGGAGCATCCAGCGTTATGGAGAGCGCCTTGAACGCCTCCGCATCCTCGACCTCGACAAATGGGCTGCCGCCAAGCACAAAATCGTCCGACGGATCGTTACCCGGCAGGAATCGGGCAAGACCAAGGATAACAAGACAGAGACAGGCAGCGGCAGGCAGGGCATAGCGCGCAAACGGAATGGGCTTTTTCTTCGGCTCGGCAGGCTTTTCCGCCGGAGCTGCCTGCTGTGCTTTTTTCATAATATTCCGATACATCCGCTCCTTCGCACCGGGCTCCGGCTCGACGGAGCTTATCGCTTCTTTTATCTTATTTTCACTCACGGCTCAAAACCTCCTATCTGCCGCCTGAGCAGTTCTCTGGCTTCCCGCAGGTGATTGCGGACCGTGGACGGCGGCTTTTTGAGCATAACGGCGATCTCGTCCGTTTTGTAATCCATATAGTAGTGCAGATAAATGACATCCTTGTATTTTGCGGGCAGACCCTTGACGACCTCTAAGGTCTCGTCTATGGGAGAGGCATTTTCGTCGGGAATTTCGGGCGCTTCGTCAATGGGCGTGACCTTCCTCCGCCACCAGTGCTTCAGCCGATCCTTGCAGAGATTGATCGCCGTGACGGTAAGCCACTTCTTCTCATGAGTCTCGTCGTTAAAAGCAATGCCGCCGGTCAGCACCTTGACGAATACATCCTCGGTGCAGTCCTCGGCCTCGGTCTGATTTTTCATATAGGTAAAGCAGAGGCGGTACACCAGCTTGTAATTCCGTTCATAAAATGCCTCGAACCATTCGCCCGTACGCTGCGAATCATTCGGCATATTCTTCTCCTCCTGTATGTATAACGATCGGGGGCGCCGTTTTGTCGGGAAATTTCAGTGTAAAAAACCGCTCTTAGCCGATCTAAGAGCGGTTTTTCATTGGCCAGTCTTTTACTTGCTCTTACTGTCCTTATAATCTTCATAGGGGACGAAGCTGAAGCCCTCGTCGGTTATGAAGGAGGCAAAGTCGATCTTGTTATAAAGACTCGTGTACTTGACCGCAGCATCGTCTGCCCAATCGGATATCTGCGCATCGTAATCCGAGGGAGCGGCAAGGTAGGTCAGAGGCACGGTTATCTGCTGATAATTGCTGTTGTATGTCGTTACGAGATCGGTGCCCTTGGTCGGCAGACGCATTATAACATGGTAGCCGAAGGAGGACTCGACAACACCGGACACCTCATACTCACCGAGCTCACGGCTGGCGGTGTCGTACTCGTCGACCATGCCGGAATTGAAGCAGTAGCCGTTCGGGTAGGTCTCCTTGCCGGGGTCCTCGCTGTATTCGTCCATTAGCTCCTTGAAGCGCTCCCAGCGCTCCGTATCGTCGGTTATTGCCTGAAGCTCGGCTGCTATCTCGGTTGCCTTCGCCTTCTTTTCGTCCTTCTCGGACTGGGACAGCTCCTCGCTGGTGGTCTTGCCGTCGGCATCGGTGACATCCTTTGTGGTCAGAAAGAGAATGTGCGCTGAGGTCACATAGTCGTTTTCCTCGGCGTAGGCCAGAGCCTTCTCCTCGTCGAGCTTTTCGCCCTGCTCACCGTAGAGCTCAACGAACAGATCGTTATAGATCTGGTTGAGTGTGCGCTGGGTGACATAGCTGTCCTGAGTGTAGTTATAGCTTGCGAAAACCGACTTGAGGTCGGTGCCCGTATCGCTGTCGGTCACATAGGTCTCCTCTATCTGGGCGATCTCGTCGTTTATCGCTTCCTTTTCCTCGTCGGTGAGCTCAACGCCGAGCTCCGCTGCCTTGCTTTCCATAGCATGCAGCCTTATCAGCGACTGAGAGGCGCGCTTTACGCACCATTCGACATTGGTCATGTCGGTGTCAAACAGAAATTTACCGTCCCAATCCACGGTCGTGCCGGAATAGTTCTGGTAAAGCTGCGTGAGCTCGCTGACCGCCTGACCGAACCAGAACATATACTCGTCATAGCTTACGGCCGTTCCGTTGACCGTCATAACGGTGTCCTCCTCGGTCTTTGCGCAGCCGGTCATGCAGGTGCACAGCAGGACGAGCGCCAAAACTAATGCTGTCGTTTTCTTCATAATATTTCTCCTGTAGGAAGTATTTGAGCAAATCACTGGTCATTATAATACATCCGTATAGAATATTCTACACTTTTTTGTAAACTGTCAGTCAATATCGCATATTTGGCAGTCGATATCCCCGTCGTCGCTTATTATGAGCTTTGCCCATGTCCTTCTCGGCGGCTTTCCGGCGGTGCCGGGATTTAAAACGAATATGCCGCCGATCCGGTCATAGCCGGCTCTGTGGGTGTGCCCGAACATGGCGATCTGCGCGCCGCAGCACTGCGCGGCATACAGCAGCACATCGAGCTTGCCGCCGCGGACGGCGTAGCGGTGCCCGTGAGTGAGAAATGCGGTCAGCCCGCCCAGGCGTATGACCTTGTAATCCTCCTGCTCGGGACAGCAGTCGCAGTTTCCCGCAACGCTGCACACGGGTATGTACGGAAATTTTTCGACTAACGCCTGCGCATCGCGCATACCGTCGCCGAGATGTATGATCTGATCGGGCATGAACGAAGCGACGGCGTTTATCATGCCCGTTGCCGAGCCGTGCGTATCCGAAAAAACGGCGATTTTCATATTTGACCTCCTGAGATAATAAAATTGTAAAGCCTGCGTGACCGGCCGAATATAATGACAGCGGGTGATAAGCTATGAACGATCTTGAAAACCTGGGCCGCCGGCTCGAGCAGAGCGGCAGGAGCGATAAGCTCCGACAGCTTGCCGATTCGTCCGACGGGAAAGCTGTAAGCCGCATGGTGGATGCCGAAAAGATAGGCAGGGCAGCAAAAAGCGGCGACATGGCGGCGCTTCGGGACATACTGCGCGGCGTGCTCTCTACCGAGGAGGGCAAGCGCCTTGCCGAAAACCTGAAAAAAGCGATGCAGTGAGGTGAATGTCCGTGAGCGATTTTGAAGATAAGCTGAATAGGCTGCTCAACGACCCCAAGGAGATGGAACGGTTTGCAGGCTTTGCGAAATCGCTCATGTCCGGAGGGGACGGTACCGCTCCGGCTCCGCCCGAGCCGGACATAGACCCATTAATGCTTAAAAGGCTGAGCGGTATGCTGTCGGGCAGCGGCGGGCGCGACAAAAAGCTTCTTGAGGCGATGCGCCCGTTTCTTTCGGAAAAGCGGCGCAGCAAAATGGACAGAGCAATGACCATTGCGCGGCTTGCAGGTATTGCCGAGCTTGCTGCCGGACAGCTCGGAGGCGATGACGATGGCAGCGTATAATCTCTATCGCGGCAACGGCAGCCGCGCCGAAAGGGTAGAGGATAACGGCAGCCGCGAAGCCGCGCCGCGACCGAAGCCTCAGCGCCGCGCTCAGCCTCCGCCGAAGCTCCCGATACTCGGTGACCTGCCGAAAAAGCTCGGCGAGCTTGAGAGCGAGGATCTGCTGCTCATCCTCATTTTATACCTTATGTATCGGGAAAGCGGAGATAAGCAGCTTTTACTTATGATCGGCGCCATGTACCTTCTCTGATGCGATGCCAATGAAAAAACCGCCGACCTGAAAGTCGGCGGTTTTTTCCATGGGCAATCAGATCTTGCTCTGGAGCTTCTTAACGCAGTCGGGGCAAACATTCTTGCCCTTGTAGTTAATGATGTTCTTGGTGCTCTCGCAGAAGATGCAGGAGGGATGATACTTGTGGAGAATGATGTTATCTCCCTCTACAAATATCTCAAGTGCATCCTTTTCGGCGATATCAAGGGTACGGCGCAGCTCAATGGGAAGAACTATGCGGCCCAGCTCATCAACTTTTCTTACTATTCCTGTGGATTTCATTTGTGGCACCTCCGTAATTAAAATTGTCCGAATTTCCTATATCCCACAAAATACACCAATTATTATACTAATTTTTCACAGTATGTCAATAGCTCAGCGCAGATATTAACAAAAAATCTACAACATTGTCAAAAACATCTGTTTTAACGGCATTAATATCATTTGTTTTGAATATATTGTACAAATCATAGCCATGAACGGGAGGGAATACGGCATGCTCATGGGAGCAATATGGACGGTAATGATAGTAGCTTCAATACTTTTCGGCTGTGCAGGCGGTACGGTCCGGCAGGTCGCGGCTGCGGCGTTCGACGGAGCGCTGGCGGCATTTGAGCTGTGCCTTGCCATCGGCGGAGCGGTATGCCTGTGGTGCGCGGTTATAGAGCTCATGCGTGAGTGCGGGCTTGCCGATGCGCTCAGCAGGGCTCTGCGTCCGGTGCTTGGGGCACTGTTTCCGAAAAGTGCGGCGCACGAGAGTGTAATGCAGCCGCTCTCGGCGAATGTGAGCGCAAATCTGCTCGGTCTGGGAAATGCCGCAACGCCGATGGGTATCCGTGCCGCGCAGAAAATGGCGGGGCTGTCCGCTCCGGGAGTGGCATCGGATGAGCTGTGCAGATTCGTCGTGCTGAACACGGCGTCCATACAACTCCTGCCCACGACCATAGCCGCCATACGCGCCGCCGCCGGAGCATCCGCTCCGTTTGACATACTGCCTGCGGTGTGGATAAGCTCAGCCGTTTCCGTTGCGGTCGGACTCTGCGCTGCGCGCGTCATGGAAAAGCTGTCGTAATGGGCGTTGTATTCGAGCTGTCTGCGGTGCTCATAATAGCCTGTGTTGCCATATGCGCGCTTTTTAAAAAGACCGACATATTCCCCGCGCTGTGCCGCGGCGCTGCACAGGGACTCATAACGCTCAAGGATATGCTGCCGGCGCTCATCGTGCTTTTCCCGGCGGTGTATATGCTCAGAGCCTCCGGCGCGCTCGACGCGCTTACGGAGCTTCTCGCACCGGTCATGAGTATAGTCGGCGTACCGCCCGAGACGGTGCCGCTTGCGCTGCTGCGCCCGATAAGCGGCGGCGCCGCTGCGGCCGCTGCGGCAGACATAATAAACGGCAGCGGCGCCGACTCCGTCGCAGGGCGCACGGCTGCCGTCATGATAGGCTCAAGCGAAACGACGCTTTATGTCGTCGCCGTTTATTTCGGCGCGGCAGGGATCAAAAACACCCGTCATGCCGTTCCGGCTGCGCTGCTGGCTGATCTGGCGGTGTTTTTGTCGTCTGCGTGGTGCGTGCGCCTTATGTGGGGATAATCGGCAGAGATACGGGAAATAATAGCATCACTTAGGAGAGTGATGCTATGCAGGGCAAGGTCGAGCTGTGCGGCGTAAACACATCAAAGCTGCCACTTCTCAAGAATGCCGAAACGAGGGAGCTGATAGCTCAGGCACAGTCGGGCGATGCCGCCGCACGCGAAAGGCTCATAAGCGGAAACCTGAGGCTCGTTCTGTCGGTGATACAAAAGTTTTCCGGACGGGGCGAGAGCATGGACGATCTGTTTCAGGTAGGCTGCATCGGACTGATAAAGGCGATCGACTGCTTCGACCTGTCTCAGAATGTGCAGTTTTCGACATACGGTGTGCCGATGATATCCGGAGAGCTGCGCCGGTTTCTGCGTGACCACGGCGCGGTACGGGTCTCGCGCTCGGTGCGCGACACGGCTTACCGTGTGCTTCAGGTCAAGGAGCGGCTCATGCTTCAGCTCGGACGAGAGCCGGATGTGGAGACCGTCGCAAGGGAGCTCGGGATAAAGCGCTCGGAGGTCGTTTTTGCGCTCGATGCGATATGCGACCCGGTTTCGCTCTACGAGCCGGTTTACAGTGACAGCGGTGAGAGCGTCTGTGTTATGGATCAGATAGGCGATACAAAAAACACTGCCGAGCACTGGCTCGAGCAGATCGCCCTCGGAGAGGCAATGGAGCGCCTCAGCGACAGGGAAAAGAGAATACTTTCGCTGCGGTTTTACAAGGGACGCACCCAGATGGAGGTCGCAAGTGAGATAGGGATCAGCCAGGCGCAGGTATCGCGGCTGGAAAAAAACGCGATCAGACGCATAAAAAAAGAGATTTCATAAAAAATTCAAAGAAAATTGCTAAAAAATTCGCAATTCCCTCTTTACAAAAACGAAACGATGTGCTACTATAATATCGTCAGATAAATAACAAATATTCGTTTGATTCTTCTTTCCATCTCTCTTTTCTTTGCTTGTTTCTGCGCCGCGGATCTCCTCAATCCGCAGTGCACCGCGACAAAAACCGAAGAAGCCGCTGCCTTTCTCCTGTTGGCAGCGGCTTTTTTGGCGGCGCTTTCGCGCAGCTGCGGACGGTTACTGCAATATCCCGACCGGAGAATACCGGCGAAACCATAAAATTGCCGCGTCACGCCGCCGAGCCTTGGAGCCATTGCATAAATAAATGCGGTGCCGCCGACTTTGAATTTTGGGTAAAATGCCCATGACATTTGTGCGCAAAAGCTGATATAATTCCATCATCGGACAATAAATGTCTCCTGCCTTATGTCTGACGGGCAGGGATGTTTGCTGTCCGTTTTTTATTTTAAACGGAGGATATCATATGCCAAAAAGCAAAAAACAGGGTATTTTACTGAGCGTGATAATGAGTCTGATAATGATCTACATTATGGCTGTTTTAAACATGGATGTGCGCCTTGAGCGCTTTGCCGGAGAGTCGTGGCTTACCGCGCTGCAGCGGCTGCCGCTGGGCTTCCTTGTGGGAATAATATGCGATCTTTGCATATGCACGCCGCTGTCACGCCGCATCGTCGGCGCGGTCTGCTCGGAGGACGACTGCGAGGAGCGAAAGATATTCACTCTGCGCTTCTGCATGGTCATATTCATGACGATAGCCATGACGGTCTTTTCCGTTTTCGCGTCCGGTCTGCACGGCTCGTCTGCGATCGCCGACTTCTTCAAATACCTGCCGTACAACTTCACTATTGCGCTGCCTATACAGATGATAGTCGTTGCTCCGCTGTCATTCCGGCTGAGCAAAAAACTGTGTGAAAGCGTTTGACAACGACCTGCACCGCGGTATATAATTTCAGTTTGTGATTTATACAGAATTAGTGGGGTAATTATTATGAATGCGATAGGCTTTGA
>CAVHZB010000016.1:0-30937 GCA_963640555.1 Phascolarctobacterium succinatutens | reverse complement strand
TTTCTGCTTCGAGATGTACGGCTCCAACGGAAGCTCCCAGTTCGGCTTCCTGGCATTGCTTTTCCCTGTGCTTGGCGTGCTTGAGTTTATGCTGCCGACCCCCGATTATACGAAATAACTTTTTTTCTGCGAAGTTATAAGATACCGACATATAAGAAAACCGCCCTTCGGGGCGGTTTTTCGGCGTATTAAGGGCATAGCCGAGTAATTTCGGCTATGCCCTTTTTGAGCTTATGAGCCGTGGGCTCGGCGTATCAGTTACTCTGCGCAGTGCTCACAGTCGTGCAGCTTCTTGCTGAACAGCGCGGGATCGTATGCGATGCCGTTGCGGTCGTAGTAATCCTTGACTGCCGCGGCGACGGCCTCCTCGGCGAGGACCGAGCAGTGGATCTTGTGCGCGGGCAGACCGTCGAGAGCCTCTACGACAGCCTTGTTAGACAGCTCGAGAGCATCCTCGACCTTCTTGCCCTTGATGAGCTCGGTGGCCATGGAGCTGGTAGCGATTGCGCTGCCGCAGCCGAAGGTGTTGAACTTAACGTCGGTGATGACGCCGTCTTTTACCTTGATATACATCTTCATGATGTCGCCGCATTTTGCGTTGCCGACCTCACCTACGCCGTCGGCATCGTCCATCTTGCCGACGTTGCGGGGATTCTGAAAATGATCCATTACCTTATCGCTATAAAGTGCCATAACAAAGTTCCTCCTATTATATCACGATGTGTTGTTTATCAGATGAGATGCTTCTTCGTGCCGTTTTCGAGCTCTTCCCACACGGGGGAGATATCGCGCAGATAGGACACGACCTCGGGGACGACCTTGATGATGTGGTCGATCTCCTCCATGGTGTTGTACTCGCCTATCGACAGGCGCAGCGAGCCGTGCGCGACCTCGTGCGGCAGGCCGAGAGAGAGCAGAACGTGGCTGGGGTCGAGCGAGCCGGAGGTGCATGCAGAGCCCGAGGAGGCGCAGACGCCCTTGGCGTCGAGCAGAAGCAGCAGGCTCTCGCCCTCGATGCCCTCAAAGCACATGTTCACCGTGCCGGGAACGTGATGCTCGAGCGAGCCGTTTATCTTGGAATGGGGGATCTTGCTGAGCTCCGCAAAGAGCTTGTCGCGCATGGGGATGATCTTCGCGGTGTTGGCCTCCATGTTGTCAACGCTCTCCTTGAGCGCCGCGGCCAGAGCGACGATGCCGGGGATATTCTCGGTGCCGGCGCGCTTGCCGCGCTCCTGTGCGCCGCCCTCGATGATGTTGAACAGCGGCATACCGGTCTTTGCGTACAGAACGCCTACGCCCTTGGGCGCGTGGAATTTGTGGCCGGACATGCTCAGCAGGTCGATATTCATCTCCTGAACGTTTATCGGCATATGACCGGCAGCCTGCACGGCGTCGGTGTGGAAGGGGATCTTTCTTGCACGGCAGAACTCGCCGATCTCCTTGATGGGCTGAACGGTGCCGATCTCGTTGTTTGCGAACATGATCGTTACGAGTGCGGTGTCCTCACGGACGGCAGCCTCAAGATCCTCAAGACGGACAACGCCGTCCTCGTGGACATCGAGCAGAGTGACCTCAAAGCCCTCCTTCTCAAGCCTCTTGAGAGTATGCAGGACTGCGTGATGCTCAAACTTTGTGGATATAAGGTGCTTCTTGCCCTTAAGCGCTCCGACCTTTGCCATCGAAACTATCGCCTGATTATCGGCCTCGGAGCCGCCGGAGGTGAAGTATATCTCCTTGGGCTGAGCGCCGATTATATCGGCAACGGTTTTCCTCGCGGCATCGAGACCCTCCTTTGCGTCCTGCGCAAAGGAGTACAGGCTCGAGGGATTGCCGTACTGGGTGGTGAGGTAGGGCATCATTGCGTCAAGCGCGGTCTTGCTGACACAGGTAGTTGCTGCATTATCTGCGTAAACAAACATATTTATCTTCCTTTCGCGTTTGTATATCCTATAAAATATGTGGGAATTGTAGCACCTCAGGACTGATTAGTCAAGAGGCTTTCTCCATTTCTCGCCCGTGAGCAGGTCCTTGAGCGTTACGGTATCAAGATAGGCGTTTGTTATATCGTCAAGCTCCTTCCACATCGGCACCGTCAGACAGCCGCCGGAGCGCTCGCACTGTATCTCGCCCTCCTTGATGCAGGCGACCGGCGCAAGGTTATCCTCCATGCACCGCAGTATCTCGCCCACGGTATATTCCTCCGGAGCCTTTACGAGCCT
The DNA here is from genome assembly GCA_963640555.1 of Phascolarctobacterium succinatutens. GTDB lineage: Bacteria > Bacillota > Clostridia > Oscillospirales > Oscillospiraceae > F23-B02. The sequence continues at coordinate 28,718 of CAVHZB010000016.1, read as the reverse complement.
ATAGCCGCCCTCTTTTCCGCGGGTGCTTGCAACGAGCTCCGCCTTTTTCAGGTTTCCGACTATCATTTCGAGATATTTCATCGAAAGCTGCGTTCTCTCGGATACCGTTTTGAGCGATATGAAGCCGTTGTCGGAGTGCTGTGCAAGGTCTATCATGATGCGCAGCGCATATCTGCCCTTGCTCGTTACATTCATCACATCACCTCCTAATTCCTATGCTTCCTGTGTGATATTAATATACCACTTTAATTATAGGAATTAAAGTGCCTGTGCAACGGTTATACGAATTTTGCTGTGCAATTTTCGCACAGCACCTATTTTGCTCTTTTTTCATCCGGGTATAAAAAAAGCTTATTGCAGACTTGAAAAATTAACTTGCTTTTCTATTTGAATGCGCGTACAATCCGCTTTGCTGTTTGAGAAAAATATTTAGAGTTTGCAGGAGTTTTAACAATGGATTACAGTTTTATCCTGGTCCTTGCGATCATTATGCTTTCAACGAAGGTGCTCGGTCTTGCGAGCGAAAAGGTCAATATGCCGCAGGTCGTCGGAGCGCTCATAGCGGGTCTTCTGCTCGGACCGAGCTGCTTCGGACTTATAGGCGAGTCCGACTTCCTTATAAAAACCGCAGAGGTCGGCGTTATAATCCTTATGTTCATGGCAGGTCTTGATACTGACATAAACGAGCTCAAGCACACGGGTCTGTCTGCACTCGTTATCGCCAGCGTCGGCGTTATCGTGCCGTTTCTCGGCGGCGCGGGCTGCTATCTGCTGTTCAACAGCGAACCGGACAGCCTTAAGATGATAAAGGCGGCGTTCATAGGTGTCGTTCTCACCGCGACCTCGGTTTCGATAACGGTCGAGACCCTGCGCGAGATGGGCAAGCTCAAGAGCCGCGTCGGCACCGCGATAATGGCGGCTGCGGTCATCGACGATGTGCTTGGCATCATCGTCCTCACCGTGCTCACCGGCTTTACAGACAGCACCGTAAAGCCCGCCATGGTGTTTGTCCGCATAATCGCATATTTCATCTGCCTTGCGATCGTTGCCATCGTGGTGCGTAAGCTGTTCGGCAGACTCAGAGCAAGGCTCGACCGTATCCACAGGCGCATTGCCATCTATGCGCTGGCGTTCTGCTTCCTGCTCAGCTTTGTCTCCGAGCATTTCTTTGGTATTGCCGATATCACCGGCGCATATTTTGCCGGACTAATGCTCAGCGACCACAACGAGACCCGTACTTATGTGGTAAAGAGAATAAACACCATGAGCTATATGCTCTTCTCGCCGATATTCTTTGCATCCATCGGCATAAAGACCGAGCTTGCCGGACTTAACGGAACGCTGATCCTCTTTGCCGTCGTTCTGACGGTGGTTGCGATCCTGACCAAGATAATCGGCTGCGGTCTCGGCGCGCGTATTATGGGCTTCAAGGCGTATGACTCGCTCGGCATCGGCCTCGGCATGGTCTCACGCGGCGAGGTCGCGCTCATCGTTGCGCAGAAGGGCAGCATGGCAGGGCTCATTGCCGGTAATATGTTCCCTGCGGTCGTTCTTATGGTCATAGTTACAACGCTCGTAACGCCGCTGCTGCTCAAGGTCGGTATGAAGCGCCCGACGCCGGACAACACCGAGCCCGCCGCTTCGGCAGTGTGACGCATGGCACCACATTAAATAGCCAATATAGCAAGCAAAATAGCTGTGCAGAAAATGCACAGCTATTTTTACAAAAAACTCTTGCTTTATTTCGCTAATGTGTTATTATAGCAGCGTGATAACAAACTAAAAGCTACACCACGCGTTTTGGAGGAAAAGAAAAATGAAAAAACTTATCGCTATGGTTCTGGCGCTCGTGATGGTCTTCGCACTGTGCGCCTGCTCAAACGGCACCGAGGATGACACCAAGAGTGAGGCGGGCACCGTTACCGCCGACGATCTTAAAGAGGGCTTCACCCTGAAGGTCGGCTTCGACGCTGAGTTCCCCCCGTTCGGCTATCTCTCCGCTGACGGCAGCTACGACGGCTTTGACCTTGCCCTTGCAAAGGAAGTCTGCGACCGTCTCGGCTGGGGCTTCGAGGCAGTCCCCATCAACTGGGACGCAAAGAGCGAGGAGCTCAAATCGGGCAATGTAAACTGCCTGTGGAACGGCTTTACCTACACAGGCCGTGAGGATCAGTACACATGGTCAGACCCCTACTACGAAAACGAGATCGTAATGGTCGTCAAGGCAGACTCCGGCATCACGAGCTTTGCGGATCTCGCCGGCAAGAAGGTCATGGTCCAGGCAGACTCCAGTGCGGTCACCGCGCTCAACAGGAGCGAGCTCAAGGATACCCTCGGTGAGGTGGTCGAGCTTGGCGATTACCAGATGGGCTTCATGGAGCTCGACCAGGGCAGCGTTGATGCGGTCGCGGTCGATGTCGGTGTTGCAATAAGCCAGATGAACAAGACCGGCAACGAGGACTCCTATGTCATCCTCGACGAGAAGCTCTCTCCCGAGCAGTACGCGATCGGCTTCCTGCTTGGCAACGAGGCACTCCGCGATGCGGTCAATGCAGAGCTCAAGGAGATGGCCGAGGACGGCACCATGCTCAAGATAGCTCAGAGCTCCGATTATGTCCAGCAGGGTCTTGTTATCGACTCGCTGTGCATGATCAGCAAGTGAGCCGAAGGCGCAGACAACAGGATATATCCGAACCCACCGCGCCTGACGCGGTGGGATTTCGGGTGTAACGATGAGGATATGATATGACACTACAGACAATACTTTCCGAGCTTACAAAATGCTTCGGAACAACATTTTCTCTTTTCCTTCTGACTCTTATCGGCTCGCTGCCGCTCGGTCTGGTCATCGCCCTCGGGCGCATGTCGAAAAACCGGCTTGTATCGGCAATAACGCGGGTCTACATATCAATAATGCGCGGCACGCCGCTCATGCTCCAGCTATGGGTCGTATTTTTCGGGCTGCCGAAGCTGCTGCCGGATATCGTCACCGGAGACTGGCGCTATATCGCCGCCGTTATTGCGTTTATAATAAACTACGCCGCATATTTTGCGGAGATATACCGCTCCGGTATCGAGTCCATCCCGCGCGGTCAGTATGAGGCCGCCGATGTTCTCGGCTACGGTAAGGTGCAGACATTTTTCAAGATAATCCTCCCGCAGGTCATCAAGATAGTTCTGCCGAGCATCACAAACGAGGTCATAACCCTTGTTAAGGACACCTCACTGTGCTACGCCATAGGTGTTGTCGAGATGTTCACCCGTGCAAAGCAGATAGCAACTCTCAACGGAACTCTCACCTCGTTCATCGTTGCAGGCGTTATATACTACATCTTCAACTATGTCGTTGACTGGGTCATGCTCCGATTCGAGAAGAAGCTGTCCTACTACAAAGCATAAGGCGGTGCGGCAATGATACTTGAAATGAACAACATAAAAAAATCCTTCGGCGAGCTTGAGGTTTTAAAGGATATAAGCTTCAATGTCTCCGAGGGCGAGGTAGTCTCCATAATCGGCCCCTCCGGCTCGGGCAAATCGACACTGCTCCGGTGCGCGACATTCCTCGAAACTGCGGACTCGGGCGAGATAAAGTATCTCGGCGAGACTGCCGCAAGGACCGGCGCGGACGGCAAAATGAAATACGTCTCCGCTGGTGAGCTCAAGAAATTCAAGAATTATTTCGGGCTCGTTTTCCAGAGCTTCAACCTCTTTCCCCACTTTTCGGTCATAAAAAATGTCACCGATGCGCCGATAAATGTCCAAAAGCGCGGCAAAAGCGAGGTCATGGACGATGCAATGGCGATACTGAGCAAAATGGGACTTGAGCAGAAGGCGGATGCCTATCCATGCCAGCTCTCGGGCGGTCAGCAGCAGCGCGTTGCGATAGCGCGCGCACTTGCGATGAAGCCGGATGTGCTGTTTTTCGATGAGCCTACGAGCGCACTCGACCCCGAGCTCACGGGCGAGGTGCTCAAGGTCATAAAGCAGCTTGCCGAGGAGCGCATGACGATGGTCATAGTAACACACGAGATGGCGTTTGCACGGGCGGTGTCCGACCGCGTTATATTCATGGACGGCGGCGTTATCGTCGAGCAGGGCAAGCCCGAGAATGTGTTCGGTGCGCCGAAAATGGAGCGTACAAGGCAGTTTCTTAAGCACTACGGTCAATGAAGAATATAAGATACACAAAAATGGATCCGTCCGGCAACATAAGCCTCATAGTTGACAGCTTTGTGCCGAGGGCTGAGCAGAGCCGTGTTGCAGCCGAGCTTATGGCACGCGACAAAAGTGCCGAGCAGGTGGGCTTTCTCGAAAAGCCGGAGAACGGGCAGTGCCTCGTGCGCCTGCAAATGATGGGCGGCGAGTTCTGCGGCAATGCCTCGCTGTCCGCGGCGGCGGTCATGCTGCGCAATGCCTCGCTGCCTGCGGGCACTCCGTATGAGCTCATGCTTGAGGTATCCGGTGCGCCGGAGGCGGTGACGGTCAGAGGCAGTATGGATGAGCGCGGTGCATTTAAAGGCGCCGTCTCCATGCCGCTTCCGGAATCAATTTCTGAATTTTGCTTTTTTGACGGCTTCGAGTGCTATACTCTGCCTCTGGTGAGATTCCCCGGCATATGTCATGCAATGGTCTGCACCGGCGAGCTCACAAAGCCCTATGCCGAAAAGATCATAGGCCGGTGGTGCCGCCAGCTTAATGCCGAGGCTCTCGGACTCATGTTTCTCGACAAGGCAGCCGGTACTCTTGAGCCGCTGGTATATGTCGCATCCACCGATACCGCCGTCTGGGAAGGCTCGTGTGCAAGCGGCACGGCTGCTGCTGCCGCCTGCCTTGCGGAGCTCGACGGCGAGCGCTCCGATGTAACGCTTGTGCAGCCGCGCGGCAGACTCAGCGCGGGCGCAAGGTTTTCCGGCGGCATGGTAAGAGAGCTCACTCTGCGCGGAAGTGCCGTGAGCATGGGCGAGTATGTAGTCCAATTGCCTTGATTTTTTAACATTTATCAGGTATCCTTGTCATCCGAGGGTATCATCTCTCTGAAAGGCGGTAGACCCTGATGAAAAAACGGCTTGTCTGCATACTGCTGGCTGCGGCGCTGGCGTTTGCCATGTGCGCCTGCGGAAGCAGCGGAAAATATAAAGCGGTGAAATCGCTTGGGCGGCAGTATTATTCGATAGGCTTCAGAAACGGCGATTCGACATATCATTACATAGACCGGGCTCTGAGGACACTGGCCTACGAGGGGACGATAGACGATATCAGCCTCAAGTGGTTCGGAAGCGCCGGTGCCGTTGACTTTCCGTCGAAGGAAAACGCACTGGACGATCTCGGTTATATCGAGCCGCGCACATTCATAATAGGGGTCGACCTCGACTCGGCTCCTCTGGCGTTTCAGAGCGGCGAGGAGTATATAGGCTTTGATATCGAGCTGGCTCAGGCGGTGTGCGAGCGCCTCGGCTGGGTGCTGAAGATACAGCCGATACACTCCGAGGATGCGTATGTCGAATTAAACTCCGGCAACATAGACTGCGCATGGGGCGGCGTTATGCTGGACACGCAGTCGGATAAATACACCATCCTTGTGACCTATATGTCCACGGATGCCGTACTGGCAGCAAAGGGTACGGACAGCAGCTCGATACGCGATAAGCAGCTTTATATAGGCATAACGCAATACGCGCTTGAGCTTATCGAGCAGAACAGCTCCGTCAGCCGTAAGCTGGGTCAGATAACCCGCGTGAGCGGCGGCGCAACGGATTACTTCAATGCACTCGACAACGGCAAGTGCGACCTCATACTCACGACCGATGCAGCGGTAGAATACTTCAATACACATTAAAAACCGTTCAAATGCCGAGCTCAGTATCAGATACCGAGCTCGGCATTTTCTCTTGCCTCCCTTTACACAAGAGAGCCAAGGAGCGCACCGCTGTAGTGCGGCAATTACCGGCCGAGATGACACAGTGACAGTATCCGCAGGTGCGGAAAAACGCCATCAAAAAAGTTCACAAAATCCATGTTGACATTGAAAGTGTAGCGTGCTACAATTGCCGGGAACAGCAAGTGTAGCGTACTACACATCACGGGAGGTGATGATATGGCGGCAAGACAGATAGGCTACCTGATGAAGATAATAAACGACAGGATCAAGGTCAATGCCGATGCGGATCTGAAAGAGCATAATCTCACGCTGACGCAGAGCAAGGTGCTTGCTTTTCTGAACAGTCAGGGCGGACAGTCAACGCAGAAGGAGATAGAGGACTTCCTCAATGTTACTCATCCGACGGTGGTCGGCGTTGTTGCGCGCATGGAGCTCAACGGATTTCTTAACAGTTGGCTCGATCCGTCGGATAAGCGAAATAAGATAGTTGCACTTACGGACAGCGCCCGTTCTACGGGGCTTGAAATGGAGCATAAGATCGAGGAGTTTGAGAAAAAAATGCGGAGCGGGCTTTCGGAAGCGCAGGTTTCCGAATTTATAGCCACGCTCGAGCACATTTATCGGAATTTATCCGAATAAAAGCAAGGTGCAGCATGATACAGCAAAAGGAGAGTGCTTTATATGATAAAAACCCTCTCACGGAGCCTGAGGGAACACAAGAAAGGCTCGATTTTAACTATATTTCTTTCAACGATAGAGGTCGTGTTTGAGATCATTATTCCGCTGTGCATGGCGGATCTGATAGATAACGGCATAGAGGCCGGCAGCATGCAGCAGGTCTGGCGGTACGGTGCCGCGCTGCTGGTACTTGCGATGCTGCAATTTGCTACCGGCATGCTCTCGGCGTACACGAGCGCGAGAGCGGCGACGGGCTTTGCAGCCAATCTGCGTCAGGATATGTACGATAATGTTCAGACCCTCGCATTTTCAAACATTGATAAATTTTCCACCGCATCTATCGTGACCCGACTCACAACGGATGTGACGAACCTCCAGAACGCATATCAGATGCTGATACGCATGGCGATAAGAGGACCGTTCATGCTGATATTCTCAATGATAGTCGCATTCCGCATAGCTCCGAGGATATCGCTCATATTCCTCGGTGTCATACCCGTGCTTGCAATACCGCTGTACCTCATAACGCGCAGCGTGCACCCCATTTTTGAAACGGTTTTCCATACCTACGACAGGCTCAACAATGTCGTTCAGGAAAATCTCAGAGGCATAAGAGTCGTAAAATCATTCAACCGCGAGGACAGCGAGATAGGCAAATTCAAGGGCATTTCGCAGCACATTTACGAGTACTTTGCCCGAGGCGAGAGGCTGATCGCGCTCAACAGCCCGCTTATGCAGGCCTGCATGTATGCATGCATGATACTTATCTCGTGGTTCGGCGCAAGGGCGATAGTCGCAAGCGGCAACAATGCCGCTCTGGGGCTGACGACAGGCAGCCTGACGGCGCTCATAACCTACGCCATTCAGATACTTGTGGGGCTTATGATACTGTCCATGGTCTATGCCATGATAACCATCGCAAGCTCCTCTGCGCAGCGCATTGCGGAGCTGCTTAATGAAAAAACGGATATCAACGAGCCCGAAAACGCCGTGACGGAGGTCAAAAACGGCGAGATCGTATATGACGGAGTTGATTTTGCCTATGCCTCCAAGGCCGATAAAAAGGTGCTTGAGCATATAAATCTTCACATTGCATCGGGACAGACGGTCGGCATAATAGGCGGCACGGGCTCATCAAAATCATCGCTCGTGCAGCTTATACCGCGCCTTTACGATGTGTCGGAGGGCAGCGTCAGTCTCGGCGGCGTCGATGTCCGGCGCTATGACCTTGACACTCTGCGCGGCGCAGTTGCTATGGTGCTGCAGAAAAACGAGCTCTTTTCCGGAACGATAAAGGAAAACCTGCGCTGGGGCAGTGAGAACGCTTCGGATGAGGAGCTTGTACAGGCCTGCCGCCTTGCGCAGGCGGATGAATTTATATCAGCCATGCCCGACGGCTACGATACATATATAGAACAGGGCGGAGTCAATGTCTCCGGAGGACAAAAGCAGCGTCTGTGCATAGCCCGTGCTCTTCTCAAAAAGCCCAAGGTGCTCATCCTCGACGATTCCACCTCGGCTGTCGACACGCATACCGACGCGCTGATACAAAAAGCCCTTACCGAATATATTCCCGATACGACGAAGATCATAATCGCCCAGCGCATATCCTCGGTTCAGAATGCGGATATGATAATCGTTATGGATGACGGCAGGATAAACGCGGCGGGAACTCACGATGAGCTGCTGGAAAGCTGCGATATATACAAAGAGGTCTACGAGTCCCAGCAGAAAGGGGATGACGAGCAATGAAAAAGAAGGAACGGTTTGATCCGAAAACGGTCAGGCGGCTGCTCGGCTATATGAAGCCGTATCGTGCAACGCTTGTACTGGTGACCGTGTGCATAATTTTAAGCGCGCTTGCAGGTGCGGCATCGGCAATGTTTTTGCAGCAGCTTATTGACGATTACATCGTGCCGATGCTCAGCCAGACCGTGCCGGATTACAGCGGCCTTATAAAAGCGCTTGCGGTGATAGGCATTATTTATGCCGTCGGCACGCTCGCAACGCTTATATACAATCGCCGGATGGTCACGGTCGCCCAGAGCATGCTCAAGACCATCCGCGACGAGATGTTCACAAAAATGCAGAGCCTTCCGATACGCTATTTCGATTCACGGACAAACGGCGATATCATGAGCCTTTATACAAACGATACCGACACGCTCCGGCAGATGATCGCCCAGTCCATGGCGCAGCTGATAACATCTGTCTGCACTATTGTCGCCGTGTTTTTCTGTATGCTGTATATCAGCGTGTGGCTGACGATCGTTGTCTGCGTCGTTATGGTGCTCGTCATGCAGATAGTCAAGGCGGTGGCTGCACGCAGCGGAAAATATTTTGCCGCCCAGCAGACAACGCTTGCGGACCTTGATTCATTCGTCGAGGAGATGGTGAACGGGCAAAAGGTCATAAAGGTATTCTGCCATGAGCCTCAGGCAAAGCAGGAGCTCCGCCGCCGCAACGAGAAGTGGGCGGAAAATTCCGCAAAGGCAAACGGCAACGCCAACGCAATGATGCCTATGATGAATACGCTCGGATATTTGCAGTATGTAATAATTGCGGTGCTGGGCGCATATATGGCTATTGCAGGCGTGAATAACCTCGGTCTGTTTGGCTTCAATACCATGACGTTGGGAATGATAGCATCCTTCCTTAACCTTTCGCGAAGCTTTACAAACCCGATATCGCAGATAGCAAACCAGTTCAACTCCATCATTATGGCTCTTGCCGGTGCGCAGCGCATATTTGACTTTATGGACGAACAGCCCGAAACCGACGACGGCTATGTCACGCTCGTAAACGCAAAGGAGGAAAACGGCGTTATCACCGAAACGACGGAGCATACCGGTCTGTGGGCATGGAGACACCCTCATGGCGACGGCACGCTGACCTATACCGAGCTCAAGGGGCACATCGTTTTCGACCATGTAGATTTTGAGTACACGCAGGGCAAGCCGGTTCTGCATGATATAACTCTTTATGCCGAGCCGGGGCAGAAGATCGCGTTCGTCGGAGCGACCGGCGCCGGAAAAACGACGATAACGAACCTTATTAACCGGTTCTATGACATTGCCGACGGAAAGATCCGCTATGACGGCATAAACATAAATAAAATAAAGAAAGCGGATCTGCGCCGGAGCCTCGGCATAGTGCTCCAGGATGTCAACCTCTTTACCGGAACGGTCATGGAAAACATCCGCTACGGCAATCCGGAGGCAAGCGACGAGCAGTGCATCGCAGCGGCAAAGCTTGCAAATGCCGACGGATTTATACGTATGCTGCCTGAGGGCTACGACACCGTCCTCAGCGGCGACGGCAGCGGTCTGTCGCAGGGACAGCGCCAGCTCATTTCGATCGCCCGCGCTGCCGTATCCGATCCGCCCGTCATGATACTTGACGAGGCGACCTCGTCCATAGATACCCGCACCGAGGCGCTTGTGCAGAACGGCATGGATAAGCTCATGGAGGGGCGCACGGTGTTTGTCATCGCCCATCGGCTGTCGACAGTTCAGAACTCGGATGTCATAATGGTGCTCGACCACGGAAAAATAATCGAGCGGGGCAGCCACGATAAGCTGATATCCGAAAAAGGTACTTATTATCAGCTCTATACGGGTGCGTTTGAGTTGGAATAATTATTTTCGCCTGCCGCGCCGCCTCATTTTCTCCAATTTAATAATGCTGTGTACTATGTCTGCATAAAACCTGTCCCTCAATCGTCATGAATTTAACTATTAGTAATTTGGGTGTTTAGCGCGTTAACGGTCTATGGCGGAGCGTTATAGCAGTCTTAACCGGTGAGGGACAATTATATTAACAGTCTGTAAAGCTCGCTGTCGTTGACATTAAAGTTAAGTTAATATCGGCGTAAACTTATTGTAATCAATTTTTTAACAGATAAAATTATCAACAGCGAAAGCATTATTAAAAAGGAGAGATAGTAATGGAAAACAATCGCGACTCTTTTGGCTCCAACTTTGGTTTCCTGATGGCTGCCGTCGGCTCGGCGGTCGGTCTGGGCAACATCTGGGGCTTCCCGTACAAGATAAGCGCATACGGCGGCTTCGCCTTCCTGCTGGTTTATCTTGCACTGGGCGTATTCGTAGGCTTCGCCGTCATGGTCGGCGAGTTCTGCATAGGCCGTAAGACCGGCCTGAGCCCGATCGCAGCTTACCGCAAGCTCAGCAAGAAGTACACCTGGCTCGGATACATGGCAGTTATCTGCCCCTTCCTGGTCCTGTGCTTCTACTTCGTCCTCGGCGGCATGGTAATGCGCTATGCAGTCGGCTACCTGACGGCCATCTTCGGCTGGAACACCTGGAATGTCGAAAACATCTCCGACTTCTTCGGTACCTTGATTATGAACGGCGGCAGCATGATACTCTGGACGGCCATCTTCATCGCACTGAACGTTGCGATCGTCGCAGGCGGTATCGGCGAGGGCATAGAGAAGTTCTGCAAGGTCGGTATGCCCGCCCTGTTCGTGATGCTCATCATCATCATCATCTATGTCGCATGCCAGCCCGGCGCAGGCGAGGGCTACAAGTTCATCTTCGGCTGGGATCTCTCCCCGCTCAAGGAGAACTGGATGCTCGTTCTCAAGAGCGCCGCAGGTCAGATGTTCTTCTCACTGTCCCTCGGCATGGGCGCCATGATCACTTACGGCTCTTACCTTCAGAAGAAGGAAAGCATTCAGAAGAATGCACTTATCGTTGTCATCAGCGATACCACCGTCGCAATCATGGCCGCAATGGTCGTCGTTCCCGCCTGCTTTGCCTTCCTCGGCAGCAACGCCGGCGCAGGCCCCGGACTTCTCTTCAAGTCCATGCAGGAAGTATTCCACAACATGGGTTACGTCGGCAATATCATGGGCTTCCTGTTCTACACCCTCGTATTTATCGCCGCAATAACCTCCTCGATCTCGCTGCTTGAGGTCATCACCGCTTACAAGGTCGACAAGAATGTCGAGCAGGGCAAGGCTCCCGGACGCAAAAAGTACGCTATCCTCGCCGCCTGCATCATCTTCGTGTTCTGCCTGCCCACCTGCCTTGACGGTCTTGGTGCCGGAGTAAACGGCGGTGCAGCACTCGGCACTCCCGCCGAGATCCTCGGCATGAACTGGGGTGAAGCCGAAGATTTAACCGCATTTGAGAAGGGTACTACTTATTACACCCTCGGTGACGACGGGATCTATACCGCCGTTGAGGAGGGCGAAGCCTTCGATGCATCCCAGACCTACTATCTGAAGACGGCCAAGACCTGGAACGGTGACTGGCTCGACTTCTACGATGTGTTCTCCGAAGGTATCATGATGCCGCTCGGCGCACTGGTAATGTGTATCCTGATAGGCTATGTGCTGAAACTCGACTTCGTTATTGATGAATGTGAGTCCTCCGGACACAAGTTCTGGGGCCGCCCGTTCTTCACCGCGTGCTATAAGATCATCACTCCTGTCGGCATGATCCTTGTTCTGTATGGCCAGATAACGAGCTTCTTCCTCTGATAACCGAACAGAAATAAACTAAGCTTAATAAAGCCGCCGCTCATCGAGCGGCGGTTTTTCAATGTGATGTGCAAAAAAGCACGGAGCCGGCTCCGTGCTTTTTTACTTTATCATTGTATCCAGAAGGTCGAGTCGTCATCCTTTACCCAATCCTCGACAGGAACGACCGAGAAGTCGCTCTCGCCGGTGCGGATTATGACTCTTTCGATGCCTGCGTTTATGACCTGACGCCGGCACATAGAACAGCTCGTTGCATTTCTCAAAAGCTCGCCGGTCTGTGCATCGCGCCCGACAAGGTACAGCGTTGAACCTATCATATCGCGGCGGGACGCAGAGATTATGGCGTTTGCCTCCGCGTGAACACTGCGGCACAGCTCGTACCTCTCGCCGGACGGTATCTTCATTTCCACCCGTGCACACCTTCCGGCATCGGTACAGTTGACTCGACCGCGCGGTGCGCCGTTGTAGCCGGTGGAAATGATCTCGTCGTTTCTGACGATTATCGCACCGTACATACGCCTCAGACAGGTCGAGCGCTGCAACACGGCATCCGCTATATCGAGATAATAATTTTCCTTGCTTTTGCGTTTATCCATATCCAAGTCCTCCATGTCATGCAGCCATTTTACTGTGCATCGGTCTTTTCGTCAATGGCTTTGCTGTTTTTGATGTGATTTCCGATGATCTCGGACACCTCGGAAATGGTGACGAACGCGCTGACATCCGCCTGACTTATTATCTGCTTGAGCTGGTTTACCTCAACTCGGGTGATAACGCAGTACAAAACGGTTTTTCCGCTTCCGGACACAAGCCCTTCGGCGTTTATGAATGTGCAGGTGCGCCCGAGGCGCTGGTATATTGTGTCGGCAAGCTCCTGTGCGTGCTCGGTTATTATCAGGGCTGCCTTTGCCTGCTCCATGCCCTCCTGAACGATGTCGATTATCTTAAAGGTTATGAAGTAGGTGAGCAGCGAGAGCATTGCCCTGTCCCAGCCGAAGAGCACTCCGGCAGTGACATATATGAAAATGTTTATCACGAATATGATCTGACCGGTCGACGCGCTGACATTTTTGGAAAGCAGCATTGCGGCTATCTCGGTCCCGTCAAGGCAGCCGCCGTGACGCAGCACCGTGCCGACGCCTATGCCGAGCAGGACTCCGCCGAACACCACTGCCAGCAGCTCCGAGCTTGTAACGGTGGGGACAAGCTTGAAAAGCTCGAGAAAGGCGGAAAACGCCGCCATTGCGATAACGGCGCGCGCGAGAAAGCGCTTGCCGAGCGCCTTGTAGCCGACGAAGAAAAACGGAATGTTTATGACGATGACAAGTATGCTCAGCCGGATGCCCGACAGGTAATTTATCATCATGCTGACACCGGTCACGCCGCCGTCAAGTATCGTGTTCGGAATAAGGAAGCATTCGATCGAAAATGCCGCACATCCCGCGCCGACGAGCAGCATGATCACAGGAAACAGGTGTTCCTTCAAAAAGTATTTCATTCGATCCACCTTCATCAAAAAATTGCGGTATAATATATGTCATACATTATACCGCAGATAAATATGAGATTTAGTAAACTGAGGGTAAATTATTTCAGTCGCCCTCGACCATTCGGTAGCCTACACCGATCTCGGTGAAGATATACTGCGGCTCGGCGGGATTTTTCTCGATTTTGCGGCGGATATTCGCCATGTGAACGCGCAGGGACTGATTGTTGCCCCTCGTGCCGGGACCCCACAGCTCTTTTATGATGTAGTCATATGTCAGCACCTTGCCCGCACACTTGCCCAGCAGTGCTACTATCTTGTATTCGTTCTGCGTCAGCCCCGCATTCTGCCCGTTTATGAGCACCTGATGCTTGTCATAGTCTATCTCAAGCTCGCCGGCCTTGAACTTTCCGGTAGTGGCTATCGTCTCGTTTGCAAGACCCGTGCGGGTGTGGCGGATAGCGGTGCGGATGCGCGCGAGCAGCTCACCTGCGCCGAACGGCTTTGTTATATAATCATCCGCGCCGAGATCGAGTGCCTCGACCTTGTCGCGCTCATGCGCTCTGGCGGACACTACGACTATCGGCAGCAGCGTCCATTCACGCACGGATTTTATTATCTGCAGCCCGTCTATATCCGGAAGTCCGAGATCGAGGATTATAAGGTCCGGACAGTGCGAGGTTATCATGGAATATGCCTCGGCACCCGAGCGGGCGATTATGACATCATAATCGTTCGAAGTCAAAATGGTACGCAGAAAGTTCGTGATGCTGCGCTCATCCTCAACGATAAGTATCTTATCCCGTATATTCATTGATCGTTATCCTCCATAGGAATTATAAATTCAAATATTGCGCCGCCCGAAGGCTTGTTTTTGCCGCTTATTGTGCCGCCGTGGGCGGAAACTATTGCCTGACACGCCGCAAGACCTATGCCGCGGAAACGGTTGCTGTCAAACGATTTCCCGTCGGCGGGATCTATCTGACCGCGAAACAGGACCGGAATGATGTCCGGATCGAGTCCGGCGCCGTTGTCGGAAACGCAGAAATGCATCTGCCCGCCGGAGGTATGAACATCGACCAATATCTCGGTCATACCCTCGGCATGCTTGACGGCATTGTCAAGCAGATTTGTGAGCACCTGCTCTATAAGCATCGCATCAACGCTCACGAGCACCGGCTCAACCGGTATCTTCACCGTCAGGTGGACATCGGGGTATCGCTTTTTGAAGTTTGAAATGCACTCGCCTACTATTTCCTCGACAAGCTCTGGGCTTTTTTCTATGCTCGTCTGCTCCGTGCCGCTTACACGCGTTATTGACAGAAGGTTTTCCACCATACGCACGAGCCATTCGGCGTCCTGCTTGGCATCGTCCAGAAGCTCGATGCGGGCATCGTGGGAAAGGCGCTCGTCCTCGTTCATCACGGTGTCTATAGATCCGATTATCGAGGTCAGCGGCGTCCTGAGATCATGAGATATCGCTCTCAGAAGATCGGCGCGAAGCTGTGCCTGAGCCGCCTCGTGCCTTAGCTTTTCCTGCTCACGCGAGCGGGTGGTGAGCGTTGAGATGACCAGCGAAACGGCAAGCATGGTGATAAAGGTTATCGGGTAGCCGTATATGGAGAAGTTGAGCTTCATATACGGGTAAGTGAAGGCGTAGTTGACGCCGATAACGCTTATGATCGACGAGATCACACCGTAAGCATATCCGTCCGTCAGCAGAGATACGACGAGCACCGCAAGAATAAACACCATCGGTACGAAGCTGTCGGTGGTCCCGACATGGCTGAGCGATGAGCACAGCACCCATGCAGCGCCCAAAATGAGCAGCAGTATCATCCAGTTGCGGACAAGCCTCAATATTTCGTTTTCAACATGCGTCCTTTTTTTCATGAGTAAATTATAGCATAGGTTGCGTAAAGACTGTGTTAAGAAATTTATATCCCATTGACAATTAATATGCAAACATTGTTGACAAAAGCCGTGCGGTAGCGTATTATGCTTATAGCAAAACCCCATTTGCATTATAGGAATTGAAGGGAGCGGCGATCATGTACCTTGCAGGCTCAGCGGTCGTGAATACCTGTTGCGGCATCTGCGTCTGTCGATGTCGGCGTCGTCGTATGCCTTGATGGGGTCTGATACCCGTGTTATGCAGCGGCGATGCTTTGAGAGCATCGTCATTTTTTATGTTTAAGGATGAGAGGTAACGGCAATGAAAATTTACAGATCCGTATCGGAGCTTACGGGACACACTCCGCTCGTGGAGCTGAGAAATATCGAGGATGACAACAGGCTGTGCGCCAGATTGCTTGCAAAGCTTGAGATGTTCAATCCGTCGGGCTCTGCCAAGGACAGGGTGGCAAAGGCGATGCTCGACGATGCCGAGGCAAAGGGACTGCTTACCGCCGGCGGCACCGTTATAGAGCCGACCAGCGGAAACACCGGCATCGGGCTTGCCGCAATAGGTGCCGCGCGCGGCTACCGTGTTATTATCGTCATGCCTGACAGCATGAGCGTAGAAAGGCGGCTGCTCATGACGGCGTACGGTGCCGAGCTTGTGCTCACCGACGGCAAAAAGGGCATGGCAGGTACGATCGAAAAGGCTGAGGAGCTGAAAGACAGCATCCCCGGTGCGCTTATACTCGGACAGTTTTCAAATCCCGCAAATCCGGCTGCGCACAGAGTGACCACAGGTCCCGAAATATGGGACGACACCGACGGCAAGGTGGATATATTCGTTGCCGGAGTCGGCACCGGCGGAACGCTCTCCGGTGTTGGACAGTATCTCAAAAGCCGCAAAAAGAGCGTTAAGATAGTCGCCGTCGAGCCCGAGACCTCGCCGCTTCTGAGCAGGGGCTATGCCGGCGCGCATGGGCTGCAGGGCATCGGCGCAAATTTTATCCCCGAAACGCTCGACCGTGAGATATACGACGAGGTGATAACGGTTTCCGACGAGCAGGCATATGCCGCCGGACGCACCCTTGCAGCACGCGAGGGCATACTTGCGGGCATAACCTCGGGAGCTGCACTGCACGCCGCCGCGGAGCTTGCAAAGCGACCGGAAAATGCAGGCAAATGCATAGTTGCACTGATGCCCGATACCGGTGAGAGATATCTCTCAAGTCCCATGTTTAAGGAGAGCGGCAAGTGATGTTTGATGATCTGCTTGAAACCGTAAATGCGTATCTTCTGCGCGACCCCGCAGCAAAAAATCCGTTTGAGGTGCTGCTTCTGTATCCCGGCGTGAAGGCCGTGCGCTACCACCGGCGCGCGCACTGGTGCTATGAGCACAATCTCATGTTCCTTGCGCGAGTGATCTCACAAATGAGCAGGCACCGCACCGGAATAGAGATCCACCCCGGCGCAAAAATAGGCAAACGCCTTGTCATAGACCACGGTATGGGCATTGTTATAGGCGAGACCGCCGAGATCGGCGACGACTGCCTCATCTATCACGGCGTCACCCTCGGCGGCACCGGCAAGGACAGCGGCAAGCGCCATCCTACGATAGGCAACAATGTTCTCATCGGCACCGGCGCGAAGGTGCTCGGACCGTTCAAGGTCGGCGATAACAGCCGCATAGCGGCAAATTCGGTCGTATTGAGCGAGATACCGCCGGACAGCACCGCCGTCGGCATACCCGCGCGCGTTGTAAAGCGCAAGGGAGTAAAGGTCGATTATGCAAGCGAGGTCGATCAGGTCAGCATCTCTGACCCCGTTGCCGAGGAGCTCGCCGCGATAAGAAAGGCTCTCTGCGAGATGAATACCAGACTTCAGAACATGGAGAAATGATAAATATCGGGTGCAGCGATCCGCAGCGGTTCGGCTGCCCCGATATTTTTACTTCAAAACGAAGGCTAAACGCAGAGCCGAAGCTGCTCCATCCGCACCGGAGCTGCGCGAAGCATAACGGTTTTGTCTGCACCTTCCGGTCAAGATACCGCAATGATCGCAGCCGTAGGTGCGGAGAAACGCCTCTGAAAAAGCGAAAACCGCACGCCGTTGTTAGCGGACGCGCGGTTTTCGGGAGATTGTTGTGTTATCGGGATGGAGAGCCCCGATAACGAGAGAGAAAGAATGGATGAAATATGTCTAAAAGGTGTTACCCTTTTTTCAAGCATCGTTATTTTATGGTCAAAGTATAATATGTTTTTCCGTATTACGCAAGCGAACATTTTTCATACACGATATGAATTTTTGGAATATCACTCGTGCTTGCTTTATGTCTGCTCCCGGCATATAATATGAAGTATTAGAATTGCTCGTTCATTTGTCATTCGCTTTCGGAATTGGAGGTGCATCATGGCTATCCATAAGTATCAGGCATTTTTGAAGGTCGCCGAGCTGGGCAGCATCACAAAGGCTGCCGAGGCGATGGGCTACACGCAGTCGGCGGTCAGCCGTATGGTCGCAGACCTTGAGGATGAGTGGAATCTCAATCTCCTGCGCAGGAGCAGAGGCGGACTTGCGCTGTCCTCCGACGGGCTCATGATGCTGCCGTATATAAAGGATCTGTGCAGCCACTACGAGGCGCTTCAGGAGCAGGCAAACTCGCTCAAGGGTCTCGAGACCGGCTTTATCCGCATCGGCTCATGCTCGAGCTTTTCAACGCAGTGCCTGCCCTCGATCCTGAAAAACTTTGAGCAGCGCTATCCCCGCATAGTGTTCCAGCTCCAGAACATGGAGTACAGCGAGACCGAGGAGGCGCTGTGCGCCGGCGAGATCGACTGCGGCTTTATAAGCGCACCGTATTCGCCGGAGCTTGATGTGACGGTGCTCATGCGCGACCGTATGCTCGCGGTGCTGCCGCCGGACCACCCGCTTGCCGACGCACCGTGCTATCCGCTTCAGGAGCTCAGCAAGGAACGTATTATAAAGCTCACGGATGAGGCGAACAACGAGGTCTCAAAGGTGTTTGAGCAGCTCAACTCCGTTCTGCCGGGACCCATCACCGCCTACTGCGATGTTAATGATGACTACTCCGTTATGGCAATGGTCGAAAGCGGACTGGGCGTATCGGTGCTGTCGGAGCTCGTGACAGGAAGAATGCCGTTTAACATCCGGCTCAAGGAGCTTGACCCGCCGCAGTACCGCGATGTAGCAATAGCCGTGAAAAAGGGCCGCCGTCCTTCTCCGGCCACCGAAAAATTCATACAGATAGTGCTTGAATATTTTAATTTGCAGTGAAGGATCAGCGTGCAGAAAAGTGTGACTTTTCTGCACGCTGAAATGTAGGGGCAGCTCGTCCTGCGGATGAGCTGCCCCTACATTTTTGGCTGCTTGGCTGATGCAAAATATGAAAAATGCGGGAGACCGGCGCATATAGTGCGCTGCCCGTCACGATGTGGGATGCTGCTCGACAAACTCACGGCTTTCCTTCATGTATGGCAGCATATGGTCGCGCATGAGCTCCGGCCAGATGAGAAAATAGCTTCCGAACGGGTTTATAACGGCGTGGCGGTCGTTATCGACGAGCATCTGGAAGTAATCCATGGGATCGAGGCACACACAGTCGCAATTACCCTCAAGCTTTCCGAGCTCGTCGGTGCCGGTGAAAATGGGGATGAACACCTTGCCGCCGACCGTCAGCGTTATGAAGTGCAGACTGCGGCTGCTGCCGCTGCCCTTCTGCACCGCAAAAAACATCGGAGTTTTTGCAAGCTGCTCAAGCAGCATCGTGAGCGACTGCTTATCCTTGCCCTGCGAGTCGCTGTATGTTTTTATAAGCTTTTTGATGCCCATGCGGGATATGTTGTCTATCTGGGACTGACTGAGTTCGCTTTTTGACATATGTTTATACCTCAAAGGATGTTTTTTTCAATATAGCACACTTCGCGGAAAATGTCCATTGCGCAAAATTTTGCGGATGTAAAGTGCTTTCATTGACAAATCCGACCATTTTGCTACTATGAAATCATGCAGCCGCACGCGCAGAGACCTCGGCTGCATGCGCGGGTGCAAGCTTATGCAAGGAGGATCCTCATGGATATAAACATTAAAGTAAGAAATAAGATCGCCGCTGCCGAGGAAAAGATGATTATCTGCGGCAACAGCGACTATGTTATCCGCTTTGATCTCGATGACGAGTGGGCGGAATATGAAACGAAAACCATGCGCGTTGATCTTTTGAACGGAACGCATGAGGAGGTCGTATTCGACGGCGACAGCTGCCCGCTGCCCGCGATATACGGCCGTACAAGAGTGGCCATCGGCATTTATGCCGGAAATATCCGCACCACGACACCTGCGGTGCTGTGCTGCGAAAAGTGCATAACAGACTCAAACGGCGTAACGGCGGCCCCCACCGAGGATGTCTATTCCCAGCTCATGCAGCGCCTGAACGATTTCGACGGCTATTGGCTGCCGGAGGTGTCCGAGACCGGTGAGCTGAGCTGGAAAAGAGAAAACGGCGTACAGGTGCCCGATGCCGTCAACATAAAGGGCGCCAAGGGCGATAAGGGCGATGCCGGAGCCGCGGGCGTGAAGGGAGACAAGGGCGATGCCGGTGCGGCCGCTACGGTCACGGTGGGCACCGTTACGACCGGCGCTGCGGGTACGGCAGCCTCGGTCACAAATTCAGGGACGGAAAATGCCGCGGTGCTCAATTTTGTCATCCCGCGCGGAGACAAGGGCGATACCGGCTCTGCCGCCGACTATGTCGTGCAGAAGGGTACGACAGGCAAGTGGAGCTGGGAAAAGTGGAACAGCGGCAAGAAGGTGTGCTGGGCAACATTTGATACCGATGCCCTCGTTACCGACACTGCGTGGGGGCAGATGTACTACGGCACATGGATGAACCTCGAAGCAAACAAGACCGCCCGCCGCTATCCGTTCGATTTTACGACCGCACCGACCGTTATCGTATCTCCGGTGCCTAACAGCACGAATGACTACTTTCTCATCACCGATTCGGTCAACAACCTCGGTACCAGTAAGACACACGCTCCGGCATACGCCATAGCGCGCCCCACCGTCGGAACCATTACAACGCCGCAAATATCGTATTTCGTAGTCGGCAAATGATCATTTCAGCTCTCCTCCGGCAGCCAGAACGGCTGCCCGCGCAAGCTCAAGCGTGGGATCAGTGTAAGGAAAGGAGAGCGAGTATGCTTCAAATGCGCACGGCAGCTCCGTGCAGCCGAGAATGAGCGTCTGTGCGCCGCCGGCAAGCAGCTCCGCGCAGGCGCTGACAAAGGCCGAGGTGTCGTGGGCTGCGTCTCCGGCCTTCACACCGTTATATATGATGTCCATGACCGCCGCCTGCCCTTCGGCTGACGGGGTAATAAGCTCTATGCCGCTGCCGGAGAAGCACCGCTCATATATCCCGCTTTGTATCGTACCGTCGGTCGCCAGAAGTCCGGCGCGCGTAATTCCGCTTTGCGTGAGCGTCTGCGCCGTTATGCGTATCATGTGCAGCACGGGAATGCTCACTGCCGCGCAGACCTCATCGTAAAAGCCGTGCGCGGTATTGCAGGGCATGATGATAAGCCCTGCTCCGGCTGCTTCGAGCGTGCGCGCAGAGCTTTGCATCTGCGGCACCGGACTTTCACCGCCGCGTATAAGCGCCGCGGTGCGGTCGGGGATAGAGGTGTTGCTGTCGATGATGATGTGCAGGTGCTCCTGATCACAGGATGCCTTTGTTGCGCTTATTATCTTGCGGAAAAGGTCTGCCGTTGCGGCGGGACCCATACCGCCGAGGATGCCGACGGTTTTCTTTTTCATAAAAATACACCTCGATAGTGATATAAAAAAACCAAAACCCCGAAATCTGACGACTTCGGGGTTTGTGGAGCTGCTGGGCAGATTCGAACTGCCGACCTCATCCTTACCAAGGATGCGCTCTACCTACTGAGCTACAGCAGCAAAGCTGATGCCCCTTTTTCAAGGGGCATCTGTGGCGACCGAGAAGGGACTTGAACCCTCGACCTCCGGCGTGACAGGCCGGCGTTCTAACCGACTGAACCACTCGGCCACGGCTCAGTTAATATAACAGATTTTTTGCCCTTTGTCAACAGCTTTTGAAAACTTTTTTGCCGAGCGAAACAATTTTTTCAGCGCTTTTTCTTTTTCTTCTTGGCAGACTTGGATTTTTTCGCTGCTTCCTTTGCC
Source organism: Phascolarctobacterium succinatutens (assembly GCA_963640555.1). Lineage (GTDB taxonomy): Bacteria > Bacillota > Clostridia > Oscillospirales > Oscillospiraceae > F23-B02. The sequence continues at coordinate 7,058 of CAVHZB010000016.1, read as the reverse complement.
GCCTTCCTGTCTGCCGCCTTCTTTGCCTTTACCGCCTTTCTTGTCTTGATATCAACGATCAGGTAGTAAGCGAGAATGCCGAGTATCAGAAATCCGACATATACATACCATGGCATATCCATCCCTCCAATGAGATTAATATACAGTAAAATGCAGCTCCGGTCAAGGAGCAAAAAAGATATGGACAATAGTGCGTGCGTTGGGCTATAATTGGCTGTACAAATTCCGAAAGGAAGAGGGCAATGAAAAAGAACCTGAGATTTATTCTTGCGCTTTTCATAAGCAAAGCCGCAATGTGGCTGCAAAAGCTGCTGGGCATGAATGCAAGCTATTTTCCGGGCAAGCTCGCAATAAAGCTCTGCCCTGATTTCCTCGGCAGGATAGACAAGCCGGGGACAATAATCACCGTTACCGGCACCAACGGCAAAACCACCTGCTGCAATCTCCTGCTGGATGCACTCACCGACAACGGGTACGAGATCCTCAATAACCGCGCCGGTTCAAACACCGATGCCGGCATCGCAAGTGCGCTCATTGCCGAGAGCACACTCTCCGGTAAGGTGAAAAAGCAGTACGCCCTGTTTGAGGTAGACGAGCGCAGCTCGCAGAGAATATATAAATATGTCCACCCGGACTTTGCCGTGTGCACGAACCTTTTCCGCGATTCGATACAGCGCAATGCGCATTCGGAGTTTATCTTCTCGTTCATCGACTCCGCACTGCCGGACGACACGCACATGATACTCAATGCCGACGATCCCATAAGCAGCAGACTGAAAATAAACAACAGGCGCACATACTTTTCCATAAGCCGGCTGCCGAGCGACAGAGCCGAGTGCGTCAATATCATAAATGATATGCGGGCATGCCCCTATTGCGGCGAGAAGCTTGAGTATGACTTCGTGCGCTATCACCACATCGGCAGAATGCACTGCCCGGGCTGCGGCTTTGCGTCGCCGAAGCCCGATTACGAGGCGGTACCCGACTACGGGGCAGGGACCTTCACCGTTCACACCAAGAACGGCGATGAGACCTATCCGCTAATAAACGACAGCGTTTTCAACACCTACAATCAGGTGACGGTCGTCGCACTGCTGCGCGAGCTTGGGCTGAGCGCCGAAATGATAAGCGGCAGCTTTGCGCATATGCACATAGTCAAGTCACGGTATACGAAGATCGAAAAAAACGGCGTTGAGGTAGTGACCAACATGACAAAGGGTCAGAATCCCGTGGCGTGCTCGATAGTGTTTGACTATATCCGCTCCGAGCCCGGCGTTAAAGAGGTCATAGTCATGCTCGACGACCTGACTTTCAGAAAAACAACGGAGATAGTCACATGGGTATACGATGCCGACTTCGAATTTCTGAACGATGAGAGCATAAAGCGTATAGTCGTCTGCGGTGTGAGGATGCACGACTATCATCTGCGCCTGCTGCTCGCGGGCATTCCCGAGGAAAAGCTCCGCTGCGTTGAGCTTGAGACCGACGCGCCGGCACAGCTGGAGCTGGGAGACACGGACAAGGTGTTCATCCTGCATGATCTTACAACGCCCAAGCTTACCGAACAGGTGCGCAGCGGCGTTCTGGCGCGCCTTGAGGAAGGAGGGAGCAAGCAGTGAAGATCGAAGTGCTGTTTCCCGAGTTTGCGAATCTTTTCGGCGATTGCTGGAACTGGAGATATCTGCAGCGGTGTATGCCGGAAGCCGAATTTATCGAAACCGGATATACCGACGAGCCGCGCTTTGCGGCTGAAGATGTCGACATGATAATTATGGGTGCCATGTCCGAAAGCAAGCAGGAGCTCGTTATAAAAAAGCTCATGCCGTACAGAGACCGACTGCACCTGCTGATAGACTCCGGCACCGTGTTTCTGATGACCGCAAACGCCGGAGAGGTATTCTGCGAATATATCGAGAACGAGGACGGCAGCCGGGTCACGGCGCTCGGACTCATTCCTCTGCATGCCAGGCGCGATATGCTGCACCGGTTCAACTCTATCCAGCTCTGCGAATTTGAGGACATGGAGCTTGTCGGCTTCAAGGCGGAGTTTTCGCAGCTTTACGGGGATAATAAGGATATCTGCTTTGCCAGAGCAAAATATGGCATAGGCATCAATAAGGGCACAAAGTCGGAGGGAGTCAGAGTAAATAACTTTTTCTCGACCTCGATGGTCGGTCCGTTTATCATGATGAACCCCGGATTCGTGAAATACCTCATGAAGCTGCTGGGCGTTGAGGAGCCAAAGCTTGCGTATGAGGAGACGATATACGCCGCCTACGAGCGCAGAAGAGAAGATATCCTGAGGATTATGAACAGCAAAAAACGGTAGTCTGCTGACTGGAATTAACACCACGGTGCAAACCGTGGTGTTAATTCATATAAAGATATTTTAATAACGATGGTTGCATAAAAATAAATATGTTATATAATCGGAAGTAGTATTTCCCGTGTATGACACACTACGGAGGCTATTATGACTGACAGAAAGCTAAACCTTACCATGCTGTGCGATTACTATGAGCTTACTATGGGCAATGGTTATTTCGATCATGGTATGGGTGACAAAATAACCTATTTCGATGTGTTTTATCGCCAGAATCCCGATAACGGCGGCTTTGCGATCGCTGCGGGACTTGAGCAGGTGGTGGATTATATCCGCGATCTGCACTTCGACGATGAGGATATAGAGTATCTTCGCGGCAGAAAAATGTTCTCCGATGAGTTTCTGGAGTATCTGCGTCATTTTAAATTTGAGGGCGACATATGGGCGGTCCCGGAGGGAACGCCGGTGTTCCCGCGTGAGCCGCTTATGGTCGTGCGCGCTCCGGCGATACAGGCTCAGCTTATAGAGACCTATGTGCTGCTTGAGATAAACCACCAGAGCCTTATTGCCACGAAGGCAAACCGCGTCTGCCGTGCGGCGGAGGGCAGGGTAGTGCTCGAGTTCGGCTCGCGCCGTGCGCAGGGCATCGACGGCGCCGTTACCGGCGCCAGAGCCGCGTTTATCGGCGGCTGCGCGGGTACAGCGTGCGCCCTTTCGGACACACGCTACGGTGTACCCGCGGGCGGCACCATGGCACATTCGTGGGTGCAGATGTTCGACTCCGAGTATGAGGCGTTCAAGGCGTATTGCCAGACCTATCCGACAAACGCAACGCTGCTGGTAGATACCTACAACTCCCTGAAAAGCGGCGTTCCCAACGCCATCCGTGCCTTTAACGAGGTGCTCAAGCCTCTCGGCATAACGAAGTGCGGCATCCGCTTTGACTCGGGAGATATGGCATATCTCACGCGCAAGGCGCGCGCGATGCTTGACGAGGCGGGCTGGACCGAGTGCAGGATAACGGTGTCAAATTCTCTTGACGAGCGCCTCATAACAGAGCTTCTGCTTCAGGGCGCGAGGATAGACTCCTTCGGCGTCGGCGAGAGGCTCATAACCGCAAAGTCCGATCCGGTGTTCGGCGGCGTGTACAAGCTGTGTGCGGTCGAAGATGCTCGGGGAAATATCGTGCCCAAGATAAAGATAAGCGAAAATGTCGGCAAGATAACGAATCCCGGCTTCAAAAAGGTCTACCGTTTCTTCGAAAAGGAAAACGGCATGGCGGAGGCGGACTACATCTGCCTTGCTCACGAGCAGGTGGACGATACAAAGCCGCTCGAGATATGCGACCCCGAGGCGCGCTGGAAGCGCAAAACGATGGAAAATTTCAGGGCGCAGGAGCTGCTCGTTCCGATATTCAGGAGCGGCGAGCTCGTGTATGAGCTGCCGGACCTTGAAGATATCCGCCGCCACTGCGCATATCAGGTCAGCACGCTCTGGCCCGAGGTCAAGCGCTTTGATTTCCCGCATCAGTACTATGTAGATCTTTCTGCGGAGCTCATGGAGCTCAAGGACGAAATGCTCAAGGCAAAGAGGTAACACAATGGAAGCAGCAAAAAGGCGAGAGTATATAGTATCAAAGCTTGCGGCAAGCAAAAGACCCGTCAGCGCAACGGTGCTGGCAAAAGAGCTGTCGGTGAGCCGGCAGATAATCGTGGGCGATGTCGCCCTGCTGCGCGCATCCGGCGAAAAAATAATGGCAACTCCGCGCGGATATCTGCTCGACGGCCTGCAGGGCGAGAATGTGTACACCGTTGCGTGCGTGCACGGAGTGGATGACATGGAAAAGGAGCTCAACATCATGGTCGATAACGGCTGCACCGTTTTGAATGTAACGGTCGAGCACCCGATATACGGTCAGCTTACCGGTCAGCTCCATTTGTCAAACCGCTACGAGGTATCGCAGTTTATGCGTAAAATAGGCGGCAACGCAAGCCCGCTCAGCGAGCTCACCGGCGGCATACATCTGCACGCGCTTGCCTGTCCGGACGGAGAATGCTTTGAGCGCACAAAGGAGCAGCTCGCACGCGAGGGACTTCTTTATACATAATCTCATTGACAAAAAGCAAAAACAGAGTTAAAGTAGACCATGCAGGTGTCAAGACACCGGCACGGTCTTTTTATTTGCGGAGGTATGCATATGGCAAAGCTAAAGGCGTTCTTTAAGCGTAAGGATATTGAGGTAAGCCTCAAGCGCTACGGCATAGATGCGCTCGGCGCAATGGCACAGGGGCTTTTCTGCACTCTGCTTGTCGGTACGATACTTGACACGCTCGGCACTCAGCTGGGCATTGGCTTTTTGGCGGCACCGCTTATCGAGATAGGCGGAACGGGCTACACGATAGGAAAGTTCGCCTCGGCGATGGTCGGACCTGCGATGGCAGTGGCTATAGGCTATGCGCTGAAGGCTCCGGCGATGGTGCTGTTTTCACTGATACCGGTAGGCTATGCAACAAATGTAATGGGTGGAGCGGGCGGACCGCTTGCCGTGTATGTCGTTGCGATAGTTGCAGCCGAGTTCGGCAAAATGGTCTCGAAGGAGACTAAGATAGATATACTCGTAACCCCCATAGTCACGATACTTGCCGGCATAGGCGCTGCCTACTTCATTGCAGCGCCCATCGGTAAGGGCGCAATGGCAGTGGGAACACTCATAAAGTGGGCGACTACACAGCAGCCGTTTATAATGGGCGTGCTCGTTTCGGTGATAGTCGGCATTGCGCTCACACTGCCGATATCCTCGGCGGCTATCTGCGCAGCCCTCAGCCTCACGGGGCTTGCAGGCGGCGCGGCACTCGCGGGCTGCTGCGCGAACATGGTCGGCTTTGCGGTCGTCTCGTTTAAGGAAAACGGTTGGGGAGGCATCGTTTCGCAGGGCTTGGGCACCTCTATGCTCCAGATGGGCAACATCGTGCGCAATCCGAAGATATGGATACCCGCGATAGCGGCAAGCGCCATTACCGGTCCCATTGCGACCTGCCTGTTCAAGCTTGAAATGAACGGTGCCGCGGTCTCGTCCGGCATGGGTACCTGCGGACTCGTGGGTCCCATAGGCGTGTGGACGGGCTGGTCGAATCCCTCTGCCGAGGCAGTGGCCGACGGCGCAAAGGCGATCGTGCCCACGGCGGGCGACTGGATAGGTCTGGCGCTCATCGCCATCGTCCTTCCGGCGCTGCTCTCATGGGCATTCGGACTTGCCTGCCGCAAGCTCGGCTGGATAAAAGACGGCGACATGAAGCTGAACTGAATATTAAAAAAAGAGCGCCATTTGATATTTGAACCGCCCCGATTTGTGCGGACAGCACAAATCGGGGCGGCTCAGTCATGCGGCTTTGTCCGATTTTTTCGTCGGTTTTCGCTATTGACTTAGGCTGTGCGCTTGGTTAATATTGAATCGGAAATTAAAAAATTGAGGTGTTTTACCATGATCATGGATTGCGAAAAATATGTCGGCAAATGCGTCTGCGGCAGAGACCATGAGCTTGAAACGAAAAAGGTCGTCGTCGAATACGGCGCAATAAACAGCTTCGAGCAGTACATGGCCGATGTCGGTCTTGCCGGCAAAAAGCGTGCCGTTATCTACGACACGGTCATTTACAGGCTCACCGAGGGCAAGCATGTTGCCGCCGATCAGGAGATCGTGCTCGAGGCAAACGGTCTGCGCGCAGAGGACACCGTGATCGAGGAGATGATGACAAAGCTCGACTCCCCCGAGGTCATCGTAGCCTACGGCGCAGGCACGATCATGGATTTCGGCCGCTATCCCGCATATAAGCTCGGCATCCCCTTCGTCGCCGTCCCGACGCTTGCCTCCTCCGACGGCTTCACCGCGAACATCTGCTCGGCCATTTTAAACGGTCAGAAAAAGTCTACGCCGATGTGCGCGCCCGTCCTCGTCGTCGCCGACCTTGACATCATAAAAGGCGCACCGGCGCGTTTGGTGGCAAGCGGCATAAACGACATTCTCTCAAAATACATTTCACTGCTGGACTGGAAGGTATCCAAGCTCGTCGCGGATGAGTATTACTGCCCGATGGTAGCCGGCCTTGCGCAGGAGGCGCTCGATATCATGCGCGAGGCTGCGGACAAATATGCCGCCACGGGTGTCGCCGACCACGAGGCGATGACCATGGCTCAAATGAAGAGCGGTCTCACGATGCAGCTGCTCAATCACTCCAGAGCTGCCTCGGGCGCCGAACATCTGATGGCACACCTTGTCGAGATGCAGCCGCCGCGCTTTGAAAAGGCCGAGGGTATCCACGGCGAGTGCGTCGGCGTCGGCACCTTCGCCTGCATAAAGGAATATCACCGTCTCGCCTCCCTGCCCACGCCCAAGGCAAAGCCGTTTGAGCCGCTGAGCGAGCAGTGGATACGCGAAAAGTTCGGCGACAGACTTGCAGACGGCATAATCAAGGAAAACGCCAACGATGTTCTTGCGACTTTCGATCCGCAGAATATCGTCGACCACTGGGACGAGATAAGGGCAATGATAGACGCTCTGCCCTCCGTTGAGGAGATGGAGGACCTATACAAGCGCTGCGGCTGCAAATATCTGCCTGAGCACATCGGCATAGACCCCGCGCTTGAGCAGGAGATGCTGCCCGTCTCAGCCGCCATCCGCAACAGACTCACCCTCGTGCGTATGCTGCGAGTCCTCGACTTCGGAGAATAATAAAGG
>CAVHZB010000015.1:0-6065 GCA_963640555.1 Phascolarctobacterium succinatutens | reverse complement strand
GTGAACTTCAACCGCGAAAAGCAGAAGATAAAATACGAGCAGCACCAGAAGGATTATAACTACAAATGCTGCGTCTGCGGCAGGACCGACAGGGATTTCCCCGAGCTTGAATTTCGCTACTGCTCAAAATGCGCAGGCTATCACTGCTTCTGCCAGGATCATATAAACAGCCACGTTCATTTTACGGAATAAATAAAAATACAGGACGGATAAGGATATGGAAGAAAAAAAGAGGATAAGTGCAAAAACGATCGCCGGCATAGTCATACTGGCTCTGCTGCTGGCGGTACTGGTGTTCGTCGTCATGCGCGGCGTCGCGGCCAACAAGGCTCTGGGCGAGGCAAAGCAGGAGCCCGCCGTCACGGCCGCGGTATCCACGCCCACGCCCACTCCGGAGCCCACCCCCACGCCCGTCGGACTTACGGATTTCAAGCCCCACTCCGTTGACGGGACAGAGCCCGAGCGGCTCATCTCAAGCACGGCCATCATGGTCGACGGCGAGATCGTCGAGGAATACGAGAGCGATTACGAGATAAACTTCGATCTGCCGGAGAGATACACCGAGCTTGAAGGCGTCATCACCTTCCGCGGGGACAACTACCGCACGGGTGCGGCCTACGGCACGGCGGAGGTGAGCGGCAAGACTCTGACAAAGCTGTGGACCAAGTCCACCAGCGGCCTGAGCGATACCGACGGAACCTACTGGTCCGGCAGCGGCTGGACGGGCCAGCCGCTCATCGTGAAGTGGCCGGAGGCCACGCGGAAGAATATCAGCGCGATGTACGACTGGGCGCGCGAGAAGGAGGACCTTGTCGAGGTCATCTACGCGACGCTCGACGGTCATGTCTATTTCTACGAGCTCACGACCGGCGAATACACCCGCGAGCCGCTCAACCTCGGCTTTAACTACAAGGGAGCGGGCGCGCTCGACCCGCGCGGCTATCCCATACTCTACGTCGGCTCGGGCGTCGACAGCATAAACGGCAAGTCCCGCGTCAAGGTCGTGAACCTCATAGACAACACGGTCATGTTCGAGTTCGGCCAGAACGAGAGCTTTGCCAATCGCGGCTGGCATATGTTCGACTCCTCACCTCTGGTGAGCGCGGAGACCGACCAGCTCATCTACCCGGGCGAGAACGGCATACTCTACATCATACACCTGAATACGAAATACAACGAGCAGACGGGCGAGCTGTCCGTCGACCCGGACAATATAGTCAAGTGGAAGTATAGCGGCGTGCGCAGCGGCAGCCAGTACTGGCTCGGCGTCGAGTCCTCCGCGGCAATAATCAACAACTATATCTTCCTTGCCGACAACGGCGGCAATCTCATGTGCCTTGACCTTAATACCCTGAAGCTCGTCTGGGTGCAGGATATCCTTGACGACACCAACTGCTCGCCGGTCGTCGATATCGAGGACGGACATCCGTATATCTACATAAGCACCTCGTTCCATTACGGCTGGCGCTCGTACTCAACGGCGGCCATACCCATATTCAAGATCGACGCCGAGACCGGCGAGATCGTATGGCGCACGGATTATACCTGCTACACGGTGCAGGATCTCTCGGGCGGCGTTCAGGGAACCATCGCCGTCGGCAAGAACAAGCTCTCGGACATGATATTCGTCCCCGTTGCCCGCACGCCGGGCGCAAGCTCCGGCACGCTCGTCGCGCTCAAAAAGGATACGGGCGAAAAGGTCTGGGAGAAGGAGACCTCGATGTACAGCTGGAGCTCGCCGGTAGACTTCTACGACTCCGACGGCAACGGCTATCTGCTCTACTGCAACTCCGGCTTCTACATGTTCCTCATAGACGGAAAAACGGGCGAGCAGCTCAACTACATAAACCTCGGCGGCAATATCGAGGCTTCACCGGCGATGTACGGCAATTACGCCGTCGTCGGAACGCGCGCGATGCGTACCTATTGCATACAGGTGGGTTAGCTTTAAATGAAGATAAAGGGAAGGGAAAAACAATGAAATACGCGATATTCTACTTCAGCCCCTGCGGCGGCACGAAGGCCGTCGCGGACATTATAAGCAGGGAGCTCGGCGACGCCCCCATGCAGGAGCTGACCACTCCGAGCATGAACACGGCCATCGATCACGATACACTCACCTTCTTCTGCGTCCCCGTGTACGGCGGCAGGATACCCAAGCCCATGTACGAGCGCATGAAGATCATAAGCGGCGATAATACGCCCTGCGTCCCGGTCGCCGTTTTCGGCAACCGCGCAGTGGATGACGCGCTGCTTGAGATGAGCGAGCTCGCCGCAGGCCGCGGCTTCGTTACCGTCGCCGGCTGCGAGATCGTGGCTCCGCACTCGATCGACCCCCGCTTCGGCGCAGGCCGCCCCGACGCAGCGGACAAGGCGAAGATACATGAGTTTATCGAAAAGCTCAAGGCTATGGACAGCTTCAGCCCCGTCAAAATGCCCGGCGACCCCAACTACGCGAAGAAAAAGAGCGCTCCGCTGCCTCTGTACCCGGTCGCGTCGAAGGAATGCACCGGCTGCGGCATCTGCGAAAAATACTGTCCGGCAAACGCCATAAAGGGCAAGCACATGACCACCAACCCCCTCAAGTGCATAAGCTGCATGAGATGCGTCGCAATGTGCTCGACCGAGTCGCGCAGGGTGCCGGCCCCGATGCGCCTGACGGCATATCTGACGCTCAAGAAACTCTGCTCCGAGCGCAAGGAGGATAAGTTCTATCTGTAAATTGCAAATTTTCTGACGATTTCATATTGTCTTCATACAAGCATGTATGATATACTGAAAGATGACCTGAGAGAACAAATATAATAAGGGATAGTGAATAAGGAAAAAAGGAATAAGGAAGGAGCACATATGGCAAGAGAAAAGATAGCGGCGCTCGGCAAGAAGATAACCGACCGCGTACCGCAGAAGCTCGGACTTGAGAAGATCACCGAGACAGACCCCGAATACTACGGGCTTGAATGCGTCATAACCGACGAGGAGGCCGATATTGCGCTGGCAATGGATGTGCGCAAGCCTACCACACCCGAAAAGCTCGCGGCAAAAATGGGCAAGCCGGTCGAATACCTCCGCAGAAACATGGATATCATGTCCGACAAGGGGCTTTTGGAGTATAATTACGATACTCCGGACGGCAGCCGTCAGTATGTCCTGCCAATTTTCGTTCCCGGTTCTGCCGAGCTCATGAACATGAACCTCGAGCAGGTCGAGAAGTATCCGCAGATAGCAAAATTTTTCGAGCGTATGGCATTTCTGCCGCTGACGAAGATCACCCCGCTGGTGCCTCCCGGAGGCAACGGCATCGGCATGCACGTTATCCCCGTCGAGAAGGCGATACCGGCCACCAACGAGTCGGTCAGCGTCGAGCATATCTCCCACTGGCTCAAGAAGTACGAGGGTCAGCTCGGCGTCGGCTACTGCTCCTGCCGTAATGCGATGCGCATCATGGGCGAGGGCTGCGGCGAGATGCAGGAGGAGCTGTGCATAGCCGTCGGCACCTTCGCAAGATACTGTGTTGAAACCGGCAAGGGCCGTCCCATAACCTATGAGGAGGCAATGCACATTCTCCGGCGCTCCGAGGAAAACGGCTATGTCCACCAGATAACCAACATCGACGGCGAGGATAAGATATTCGCCATCTGCAACTGTGCTCTCGGCTCCTGCTTTGCACTGCGCACCTCTCAGCTTTTCAATACCCCGAATATGTCCGCTTCCGCATACCGCGCCCATGTTGACAAGGAAAAGTGCGTTGCCTGCGGCAAGTGCGTTGAGGTATGTCCAGCAGGCGCCGCAAAGCTCGGTCAGAAGCTGTGCACCAAGGACGGTCCCGTTGTGTATCCCAAGCAGCCGCTTCCCGATGACAACCATTGGGGCGAGCATATGTGGGATGTGGACTACAAGAACAATAACCAGAAAAACTGCCACGAGTCCGGCACCGCTCCCTGTAAGGCGGCGTGCCCTGCGCACATCGCGGTCCAGGGCTATATCAAGATGGCCGCTCAGGGCAGATATCTTGACGCACTCAAGCTCATAAAGCAGGATAACCCGTTCCCCGCCGTCTGCGGCAGCATCTGCAACCGCAGGTGCGAGGATGCCTGCACCCGCGGCGAGCTCGACCGCGCCGTCGCCATCGACGAGATCAAAAAGTTCATCGCCGAGAAGGAGCTGAGCGAAAAGACCCGCTACATACCCGAAAAGCGCCGTCATAAGACTCCGGATACCGACTACGAGGAAAAGATCGCCGTTATCGGCGCAGGTCCTGCCGGCATGAGCTGTGCATACTACCTTGCCGAGATGGGCTATGCAAATGTCACCGTTTTCGACCGCAATAAGATCCCCGGCGGTATGCTCACTCTCGGTATCCCGTCCTTCCGCCTTGAGCGCAAGGTCATAAACGCAGAGATCGATGTTCTCAAGAAGATGGGCGTCAAGTTCAAGTGCGGTGTTGAGGTCGGCAAGGATATCACCATCGCCCAGCTGCGTGAGCAGGGCTACAAGGGCTTCTTCGTCGCCATCGGCGCACAGAAGATGGCAAAGCTCGGTATTCCCGGCGAGGAGCTCAAGGGCGTGTACGGCGGCATTGACTTCCTGCGCGAGGTAAACCTCGGCAATAAGGTCGAGCTCGGCAAAAAGGTCGCCGTTGTCGGCGGCGGCAATGTCGCAATGGATGTCGTGCGCACGGCGGTGCGTCTCGGCGCTGAGGAGACCTACATAGTCTACCGCCGCTCCGAGGAGGAGATGCCCGCAGACAAGGAAGAAGTCGCAGAGGCAATGGCCGAGGGCGTAAAGTTCTGCTATCTCAACGCTCCCGTTGAGATCACCGGCACCGCAGCCGGCAAGGTCAACGGCATGAAGGTCGAGATCATGGAGCTCGGCGAGCCCGACGAGAAGGGCAAGAGAAAGCCTGTCGGGACCGGCAAATTCAAGACGCTCAAGGTCAATACCGTCATAGCCGCCATCGGTCAGACCATCGACTGGGGCACGCTCGATGTCGGCGAGCTCAAGACCGCCGCAAAGGGCAAGGCAATTGCGGATCCCGTAACTCTCCAGACCGCTCAGAGCGATATCTTTGTCGGCGGCGACTGCTACACGGGTCCCAAGTTTGCCATCGACGCTATAGCAGCAGGACGCGAGGGCGCAATTTCTCTGCACCGCTATGTCCATGAGGGACAGAGCCTCACGCTTGCGAGAAATCCGCGCGACTTCTACGAGCTGGATAAGGACAATGTCGTCGTGGATATAAACTGCTTCGATGCACCCGTGCGTCAGGAGGTCAAGCACGATCCGCGTAAGGCAAAGACCATGAAGAACGACCGCGTGACATTTACCGAGGAGCAGGTCAAGGCTGAGGCAAGCCGCTGCCTGGGCTGCGGCGTATCGGTCGTCGATCAGAACAAGTGCATCGGCTGCGGCCTGTGCACCACCCGCTGCGAGTTTGACGCGATCCATCTGCACCGCGATCACCCCGAGGCGAGCAAGATGGTCAATACCGACGACAAGTATCTGCCTCTGGCCGTATACGCGGCAAAGCGCGGTATGAAGATAAAAATCAAGGATCTCAAGGAAAAATTCGCAAAGTAACAACATCGGAGGAAATGTCCCATGCATGAGCTCGGAACCGTATTTTATGTCATAAAGGAAGTCGAAAAGCTTTGTGACGAGAACAGCCTCACCAAGGTCGGCAGCGTAACGCTCCAGATAGGCGAGGTCAGCGGGATAATCCCCGAGTATATCGTTGACTGCTGGAACTGGGCTGTAAAGGAGTCCAAATACATGAAGGAGGCCGAGCTCAAGGTCGAAAAGCTTGAGGCGGTGACCTTCTGCGAGGACTGCAAGCAGACCTATCCTACGGTGAAATACGCGAAGGTGTGTCCGTACTGCGGCAGCGAGAATACCTATCTCGTGACCGGCAACGAATACATCATAAAAGAGATCGAAGCAATGTGATCAAACTGAAAAGCCCCCGGTCAGATGACCGGGGGCTTTTTTGCGCAAACGCGGCTGTCAAAAGGTACACCTTTTGACAGTCGCGTTTTGTTATTTCATGATAGCTGAAATCGGACACA
>CAVHZB010000014.1:0-17967 GCA_963640555.1 Phascolarctobacterium succinatutens | reverse complement strand
TGTTGTGATAATATACAAAAAATCGTAAAAATAATATACATAACAGAGAAAGTGCATAAATATATTGAATTAAAATGACAGAAATGCTAAAATGTTAACATGCAATATCCGAAAGGAACGGCAATAGTCTTAATAAGAAATGGGGGAGTCTAACAATGAGAGACCTAAAGCATCTGAACTACTTTGAGAACCTCTTGCAGGAGGCGAACAACAAGCTTATCGGTCAGGCTAAGAAGGACGGCAGGATATGTGTCGCATATGTCTGCGAAAACACACCCGAGCCGCTCATGAATTTAGGCGGTGCCTTCGGCATTCGCCTGCACGCGCCGAACACCGGCTCGATGGATATTGCGACATATTACATGACGAGCTTTCTCTGCGAGACCTCGAGGGCACTGCTCGAGCGAGCCATTGAGGGAGGCTTTAACTTCGCCGACTGCGTTATCGCGCCTGACGGCTGCACCATGATAAATCGCTGCGTTGAGAATATGGAGCTTCTTAAGACCATGGGCGACGGAAATGATAGCTTTTTCCATGAATTCATGGAGATACCGCTCAAGGCGGATGATAACGGTGTCGAGCTCCTTGCACTGCAATGCCGGAACCATATTCTCAAGCCGCTGCATGAGAAGTACGGGATAGATATCTCCGATGCCGCAATAAGAAAGGCAGTCGAGGAGCACAACCGCATCTGCCGGGTCATAACCGAGATTGGCAGCTTCAGAAAGGAGAAAAAGCCGAGAATAACCGGATATGAGTTCCATGTACTCACGCTGGCTACATATGTTATGCCGCAGTACCTCATTATCGACAAGCTCGAGGAAACTCTCGAAGAGATAAAAACCCGCGTGCCTGAGGATAAGGAGTACCGCGCCCGCATAGCCGTGGTCGGCTCTGAGGTAGATGACAGCGGCTTTATAAAGCTCATAGAGGAGACAGGGGCTTATGTCTGTGCCGACCGCTTCTGCTTCGGCTCGCTGCCGGGCAGAATGGAAATATCGCTCAACGACGGGGAGGACGCGCTTACGCAGGTCTGCCGCCACTATGTCTACAACGGTCACTGCCCGCGGATGTTCAATATGGAAAAGGTCTACGGACGCAAGGCGTATGTAAACGACATTGCCAAGGAATACGGTGCCGACGGTATAATATACGAGCAGATAAAATTCTGCGACCCGTGGGCTTATGAGAGGCTTCTGGGCTCGACGATGCTGCGCGAGGATTATAACTATCCAGTTCTGTCGGTTGACAGACCGTATAACATAAGCTCGTCGGTCGGGCAGATGCGTACCCGCGTTCAGGCGTTCGTGGAAAGCATTGAGATAAAAAAGCTTCAGGGAGGTGCGAAATAATGGCGATCGTAGTAAATGACAAAGAACGCAAGGGCGAAAAGCAGCTTGGCGTTCTTTTCGACCAAGGCAAAGTCCGCCGCCGCCGCGAGTGGAGAGGCTTAAAGGACACCCTGTATGACTACGGAAGGTGGCTGTACCTGCTTTCGATACTGGCGCGCGTTATTATAAAGCCCCGCAATGTGAAGGCAATGTTCCGCTACCGCTGGTTTGCAAACTACCTTGCGGTGCCGCATATGCTCGATAAATTTACTATCGGTCTGCGCGATGAGCCGCTGCGTATAACCCACACGGCAATGGACTTCGTCGTAAAGGATGTTGCCCAGTGCATTGATAACTGTATAAAGGGTGACCGCAGGACGGGCAACAATGCCGCATATTCCGAAAAGTGTGTCCTGTGGGACGAGAATGCCATGACAGCGGTAATGATGGGCTTTCCGACGCTCAACTGTATCCTGCGCGAGGTGCCCACCATGTTCTCGGCAAATCTGCTCAATCAGAACTCGGGTCTGCATTACCTTGATGTTGCCCAGCAGTTCGGCATCCCCGGCGATGTATGTCCCATGCCGGAGGCGGAGCTTGGCGTTTCCATAGACGACGATTTCCCCGTGCTCGGTAAATGTGCGGTGCAGGTTAACACGACCTGCGACGGCTCACTCATGGGCAACGGACTTATAGCAAAGCGCCTTGAACGCGAGTATGGCATACCTACATTCCAGCTCGTGGCTCCGATGCGCCATACTCAGGAGGATGTTCAGAAATACGCCGCCAATGATGTTAAGGCAGCGATAAAGTTCATAGAGGAAAAAACAGGTGAGAAGTGGGACTGGAACGCCTACTTTGAATGCGCAAAGCGCGTCAACAGCACCACCCGCAACCGCGTGACATGGCTCGAAGTCAACAGTACGCCGTATCCGCAGTTTGTCGGTGCAGTGTTCTCGCTGTATAACGATACAAACTACATGGGCAACTGCGGACGATATCAGGCATTCGTAGAGATCGACAAAAAGGTCATGAAGCTCGTTCAGCAGGGCTATAAAAACAAGACGATGATGGCTCCGGAGTACCGTCACAGATGCATAGTCTGGGGCGTGCAGCCGCAGTATATCATAGATATGCTGTACTGGATGATTCAGTGCTGGGGCGTCGTGCCTCTGACCGATATGCTCTCGATGGTCATAAGCGAGGAGATAGCCGAGGAGGATACTCCCGAGAACCGCGAGCAGGCATACTACGATATGGCGTGGCTGACTATGAACATGATCATGCGCAACCACACTCACGGCGGCTACAAGGTGCTTGTGGATGAGCTCTGGGAGTATTGCGAGAAGATGAATGCCGATATGGTGATGATGTGGGAGCATATGTCCTGCAAGGCGCTCACCGGCATGCACGGTCAGTTCGAGGAGCAGGCGAGAGAGCGCGGCATAAATCTTGTGTGGGTCTGCCATGACCTTGCCGACCCGCGCGTGTACCCGCGTCAGGCAATACGCGATCAGTTCAATCAATATATGCGGACCGTCATGCGTGAGGAGCCGCTCGATCCGACCATAGAGATCCTGCCGGATGAGCACGCATGGTAAGAAAGGAGAAAGAACATGTCAAAACTTAAAATGCTGCCCCTTAAAATGCTCGGCGGCGGAGCGGGACTTTTCGCCGTGACATTCGCGATATACTTTTTCAATCTCGATATGAAGTTTCTTGCATACTGTGTGGAACCGATCCTACTCTGGAATTATGACCGCATTCCACGCAAGCAGTATATATGATATCCAAAACCGCCGCTCACCGAGCGGCGGTTTTTACATATTTATCTTGCAGAGTATTTTATCGAGCGCGGCGGCGACCTCCTCGCACGATACAGACATTCCGCCCTTGAGCCATTCCTCCAGAACTCCGGTCATACCGGAGACAACGAATACGGCTTCCATGGCATCGTACCGTTCGTCACCGTCGGGATGTATCAGGCGGTTTTCCAGTATTACCTGTTCATTCAGCCTTCTTGTTATCCGCTGAAGCGATGAGCGGTTATCGTCGCGGGCAAACAGTAAAAACAGCTCGCGCTTATCGCTGATATAAGCAGTAAGCTCATATGCAAGCTTTTGACTGTTGCTGCTGTCGGTCGACGGGAATGCCTCCTCAAACAACTTGTACAAACCGGCGCTCACTTCGTTTTCAACCTTGTTGTAGAGATCGTATACATCCATGTAGTGCAGATAGAAAGTTCCCCTGCCGATATCGGCCATACGGCATATCTCCGCAACCGTGATCTTGTCGAGACTTTTCTTTTCAAGAAGTGTCAAAAAGCTGCTCTCAATAGCTTTTACGGTTTTCCTCGTTCGTCTGTCTTCCATACATGCCTCCCCTGAACACTCTGATGCGATATGTGCCGTAAAGCACAGTCGTCTAAAAACTGAATATTGGATTATGCGTATGCTTTTATTATACTGCATATATGCACATTAGTAAACATGTGTTTATAAATTTCCATGCGTACAGGAGGAAAATGTAATGATCGAATACCGAGAGGCAAAACGGGACGAAATTGAATATATATCAAAGCTTGCGACACTGTCGTTCGGACATTATCCGTTCTTTGACTTTGCTTTTCAAAATTCATTTGAAAGCGAAAATGAGTACTTCAAATATCTCGAAAAGCTGCACAGAGTGCATACGAGAGCGAATATGAAGTGCCATAAATGCTTTGTAGGAGAGAAAAACGGAAGGATCGTCTCGGCGGCGCTTTTGCAGGATCCGTCCAAACGGCGTATAAGTGTGTGGGATTATATTGAGTCCGGCGGCATGAGTCTGCTGTTTCCCGTCGGCTTTTCAAAAATACTTGATTTCTTCGATGTTTCGGAGGAGGGGCACCTCGACTGTGCCGAGCAGTATCCGAATGCATGGTATATAGAGCTGCTGGCGGTAGATGCTGAAATGAAGGGCGGCGGTTTCGGCAGCGGGATGATAAACGACTGCCTCATACCGTATATCCGCAGCAATGCCGGCGGAGAACTCGCCCTCACCACGAACACGGAGAAAAACTGCACCTTTTATGAAAAGAACGGTTTCGGCTGCTTTGCAGAGCGCAGACTTACGCGCGGCGGACAGGAGATAAAAAACTGGAGCTTTGTAAAAACCGTTTAGTAAAAACCTCCGGCCTATCCGACCTTCAAATATCCATCGTTTTTCCCTCGTATACGATGCAGGTGGGTCCTGTGAGAAAAATGTCCCGCACCGAGCCGCTATCCTGCGTGAGCGTGACGGAAAGCTCACCGCCGGGCATGGATATCCTGACGCTTCTGCCGGATACCAGACCCATTAGAGTCAGCGCGGTCGTGATACTGCCGCAGCCGGTCCCGCAGGCAAGGGTGAAATCTTCAACGCCGCGCTCGTAGGTGACGGCCTTCACCTCATCCGTTCCCGTGAGCCTTACAAAGCTGACATTCGCCCCCTTGGGAAAGGCAGGGGAGTATCTTAGCTTTTTGCCGAGCGCACGCAGCTCGTCGAGCGGCACACTGTCCCAATCGTCTTTAATGAGCACTGCGTGGGGAATACCGGGTTTTCCGAGCTCTATGTATGCACAGCCGCCGCGGTCAAGGTCAATTACCGTCGGGTCGTTGAGCCGTACCCGATACAGTGTTTGGCTTATGCGTTCTCCGGTGACGAGACCGGCGGTGGTCTCTATCCTTTGAGTATTGCCTGCGAGACCGTGCTCAAAGCCGTAGCGCGCGATGCACCGCGCACCGTTGCCGCACATTTCGCCCATGCTGCCGTCGGAGTTGTAAAACAGCAGCCTGTAGTCCGCATCGCCCTGCGCCCCGGCGACGAGCATAAGCCCGTCAGCGCCTATGCCCAGCCTTCGGTTACAAAGCCTGCGCGCAAGCTCCGATACGGAGAACAGGTCGATGTCCTCCTCAAGCGTATTTATTATCACAAAATCATTTCCGGCACCGTGCATCTTGGTAAACTTCATACTGACCTCCATAATCGTTATAAAATAAACTATAGTGATTTCGCCCAAGCAGGCGGCTGAATACTTGAATTTAACGGTGCGCTATTATATAATATCACCAGCATAGATACAAAATCGTTTCAGGAGTGTTAAAAATGACCGATTATAAAGCATTATACGCAGAAAAACTCATAAGTGCGGAGGAACTCGCCGGACAGGTGGAATCCGGCTGGGTGCTCGGAATGGATACCGCGCCATCTCAGGCACCGGCGATCATGCACGCCATCGCAGAGAAAATAAAGAACAGCGATGTCAGGGATGTCAGGGTTCAGACCCTTCTTGACGCATACCCCTTTGAATTTTACACCGATCCTGAGCTGTTTGGCAAGATGACCGGCTATTCTTGGTTCAGCTCCGGCTATGCGCGCAAGGCCGTAAACGCCGGCTATGCCGATCTTTTCCCGACCTACTACCGCGATATCCCGCGTCACATCCGCGCAGAGTATGAGTACGATGCATTCTGCGTCGAAGTGTCTCCCATGGACAGTCACGGCTACTTCAGCCTCGCCCTCAACGGCTCGTATGCCGAGGCGATGATTGACAAGGCAAAGAGAATATTCGTCGAAGTCAATGACAAGCAGCCCAGATGCCTCTGCGGGACCCAGCTCCATGTTTCTCAGGTCGATGCCATCGTTGAGTACAGCCACGACCTGCCGGTGCTTCCTCCCGTCGTTATCGACGAGGTCAGCCAGACGATCGGTAACCTTATTGCGGAGCAGATACCCGACGGCGCGTGCATCCAGCTCGGCATAGGCGCTATCCCCGATGCCACCGGCATGGCACTCAAAACAAAGCACGACCTCGGCATACATACCGAGATGTTCACCGATTCCATGGTCGAGCTGCTCGAGTGCGGCGCGGTAAACAACTCCAAAAAGCAGATTCACCGCAATAAGACCGTTACCACCTTCGCATACGGCTCTCAGAGAATATATGATTTCGTTGACGATAACCCCGCAATGGAGATACTGCCCGTTGACTATGTCAACGATCCCGCGGTCATCTGCAAGAACGATAACATGATCTCCATAAACGCAGCCATAGAGGTAGACTTCTTCGGCCAGGTCTGTGCCGAATCCGTAGGTACAAAGCATATGTCCGGCTCCGGCGGTCAGATCGACTTTGTTCGCGGTGCCTGCCAGTCCAAGGGCGGCAAGAGCTTTATTGCCTTTACCTCAACGGCAAAGGGCGGCACGATAAGCAAGATAAAGCCCATCCTCACTCCGGGCGCTGTCTGCACCACCTCCAAGAACGATGTTGACTACATCGTAACCGAGTACGGCATTGCACATATGCGCGGCAGAAGCCTCGGCGACCGCACGCGTCAGCTCATTGCTATCGCCCATCCCGATTTCCGCGACGAGCTCACCTTTGAAGCCAAAAAGCGCGGTATCATCATCTGATACGGTTGATACGGTTAAAGCCCTCCGGCGGAGGGCTTTTTCTTATGCTTATGGATATACAGCGAGACTGAATTCCGTCCATGGGTATTCCTTGGGCGGTTTTACCTTCAGCGAGATCGGTCTGCCCGTTGACGGATTAGTAAACTCAAGGCGGTATGACCACAGCGCGATATTGCACCCGTCGTCACGCCCGCCGTACTTTCGGTCGCCCACGAGCGGCATCCTACGGTGGGTAAACTGTGCGCGTATCTGATGTGTGCGTCCGGTGATGAGGTCGATCTTCACCATGCTAAGCTCACCGTTGGAGCCTAAAAGCTCATAGTCCAGAATGGCCTCCTGCGAGCCGCGGCAGGGCTTGTTCACAACGAATGTCTTGCGCTGCTCCTTCGAGCGCAGCAGAATATCCTCCATGCGACCCTTACGCTCCTCTGGAACACCGCGCACGACGGCAAGGTAGGTCTTCTCAAACTCGCCGCACCTTATCTGACGGCTGAGCTCGGATGCGGCCTCGGCATTCTGTGCAAAAACCATCAGACCCGATACGACCTGATCGAGCCTGTGTACCGTACGGATGTCGGCGTTTTCGTCTCCGAGCGCCTCACGCAGCAGGGAGGGCATACCGCCCGGCTCGTCGGTTGAGATAACTCCCGCGGGCTTTACCGCGACGATTATTTTTTTGTCATAGTAAATTATCTTCATGACTATACTTTACCGCAGCTTTCGGATTTGTCAAGCCATTACAATAAATATCCCCCGAAAGGAGGTCCTTTCGGGGGCGCATTCTGGAGCGACAGACGGGGATCGAACCCGCAACCCTCGGCTTGGGAAGCCGATGCTCTACCATTGAGCCACTGTCGCAAATCTCAACACTCCCATTATAGCACTGCGCGGGGAAAATATCAAGTGATATGCGGAAATTCGTATCACATAGTTTATATGCTCACATATAATTGACGGAGAAATGAAAATATGGTATAAATTTAACTATAGGTATTTACACGGAAAAAATAATGTATAAATTAAGGAGGAAGAACATGAAGAAAATGAAAAGGCTGCTGTGTATGGCACTTGCGGTCATGCTGCTTGTAAGCCTCATGCCGATGACAGCAGCTGCGGATGAGCCGCGTCCGGAGGATGAGTATCCGTTCATATTCATCCACGGACTCATGGGCTGGGGCGAAAGATCAATGCTCGACCCGATAGTGCCGTATTGGGGCATGACCACCGGCAGCCTAACGAAGTATCTCAACTCGCAGGGATATGAGAGCTATGCCGCACAGGTCGGACCGCTTTCCGGCGCGTGGGACAGAGCGTGCGAGCTCTATGCGCAGCTTACCGGTACAACGGTAGACTACGGCGCCGCACACTCCGCCGAAAAGGGTCATGACCGCTACGGCATTACATACGATAAGCCGCTGTTTAAGGGCTGGAGTGCAGAAAAGAAGGTAAACCTCATCGGGCACAGCTTCGGCGGCGCTACGGCGAGAATGTTCCTCGATATTCTCACAAACGGCTGCAAGGAGGAGGTCGAGGCTGCAAAGGCTGCCGGGACCGAGGTATCACCGTTTTTCGAAGGCGGTAAGGGCGACTGGGTCTATTCGCTGACGGCGGTGGCCGCGCCTCATAACGGAACGACATTTATAGAGACCTGCGATGTATCCACCGAGGTCGTTACCGATTTCATCTATAATTTCGGAGCATCCCTCGGCATGACGGAGCTCAAGGGCGTTTACGATCTTCAGCTCGAGCACTTCGGCATATACCAAAAGGATGACGAGACAGACCTTGAGTATCTTGTCCGCGTTCTCAATAGCGACGAATTTATGAGTCACAACGATAACGCAATATACGATCTTACCATAGACTATGCGCTCGAGATAAACGACGGCATCGAGATACAAGACAATGTGTACTACTTCTCGGTCTGCGGAGATGCCACTCATGCCAGCTCCGTCACCGGCAACGAGGTGCCGGATCTGACCATGTTCGCACTGCTCAAGCCGTTTTCGACGATGATGGGCAAATACTATGACAAGACCACGGCCGGCGGTGTTTATATCGACAAGACATGGCTTCCGAATGACGGCATGGTGAATGTCGTATCCGGTCTCTACCCCGTAAACAGTCAGCTCAAGTGCCTTAAGTCCGACGGCAGCCAGGGCTATGTTATCTGCGACGGGTATAATAAGCAGGACTTCAAGCCAGGCATCTGGAATGTCATGCCTACCCAGCCGTATGACCACCTGAGCATAGTCGGCGGCATTATGTCGAACACGACCTCCAATGTCAGATACCTTTACATGAATCTTATAAACAATGTCGTCAGCACCTACGGTAACGGCGGGAGCGACACTCCGATAGGCAAGGAGCTCCCGTTTGAAGATGTTGCCGAGGACCGCTGGTCGTACTCCTACATTCTCAAAATGTATCAGCTTGGCGTTATAAACGGCAGAAGCGACACGGTGTTTGATCCCACGGGCGATGTAACGCGCGCGGAGTTTGTAAAAATGCTTGCCTGTCTTGACGGTGTGGACGCAGGCTCATACTCGTCCTGCCGCTTTGACGATGTCAGCGACGACAGCGTGTTTGCACCGTATATTGAATGGGCTGCGGATAACGGTATCGTAAAGGGCATAAGCGCTGATAAGTTTGCTCCGAACGATAAGATAAGCCGCGAGCAGATGGCGGCTGTCATTTGCAGATATACCGACTATGCCGGAATAAAGCTGCCCGACGACAGCGCACAGATAACCTTCACAGATGCCGGCAGCATCTCCGAATATGCCGTGGATTATGTCAGAACGCTGCAAATGGCGGGAGTCATAGACGGCTTTGACAACGGTGACGGAACATACAGCTATCACCCCGGCGCCCATGCTACCCGCGAGCAGGCGTGCAAGGTGCTGTGCATGATCTGAAACTGCTTAACAACATGTCATGTAAAAAAACCGGTCTCCGACCGGTTTTTTTATTGCAAAGGGTTTAGACATTTAGTATAATAATTCTAATAAGGACATGGAATGCGAGGTGCGCTCAATGGCATATGTCGAGTTTGAAAATGTAAAGAAAACATACCAAATGGGTGAGGTCAGTATAGAGGCTCTCCGCGATGCCACATTTGAGATAGAAAAAGGCGAGATCTGCGTTATAGTCGGTGCGTCCGGCGCGGGAAAGACAACGCTTCTTAATATCCTCGGAGGCATGGACAGCCTGACCTCCGGCAAGGTCGTGCTCGACGGAGAGGAGATATCGTCCTACACGCCGCGCCAGCTCACGACATACCGGCGCTATGATGTCGGCTTCGTGTTTCAATTTTATAATCTTGTCCAGAATCTTACGGCGGTAGAGAATGTAGAGCTTGCCGCGCAGATATGCCGCGACCCGATGGATGCAGCCGAGGTCATAGAGCTTGTCGGACTAAAGGACAGGGCAAATAACTTTCCGGCGCAGCTGTCCGGCGGTGAGCAGCAGCGCGTTGCCATAGCCAGAGCTCTTGCGAAAAATCCGAAGCTCATGCTGTGCGATGAGCCCACCGGTGCCCTTGACTACAACACCGGCAAGGCCGTATTGCAGCTTTTGCAGGATTGCAGCAGGAAAAACGGCATGACGGTCGTCATCATAACCCATAACCATGCGCTCACCGCAATGGCTGACAGAGTCGTTTCCGTGAAAAGCGGTGTCGTCACCGATGTCAGCATAAACAGTGAGCCCGTGCCGATTGAAAATATAGAGTGGTAAGCCGATGAATGCATCAACAGTAAAACTGACGATACGGGAGATAAAAAGCAGCCTTGGGCGGTATCTGGCTATATTTGCCATCATTGCGCTTGGGGCAGGGCTTTTTGTCGGTCTGCGCCTGTGCAGACCGGATTTTCTCGAAACCTATGACCGATATGTACACGAGACGAATTTTTATGACATTCGCCTTGTGTCCACCCTTGGACTTACAGACGACGACCTTGCGGCGGTAAAGCAGCTTGACGGCGTTGAGAAGGTGGAGGCTGTCGTCGGCGCGGATTTCCTTTTTAATACCGATACCGAGGACAACCTCATAATGATGGCGCAGAGCATACCCGACGAGGTGAATCTCATCGACCTCAAATGCGGCCGTATGCCCGAAAAGGCAAACGAGTGCCTTGCAGACCCGGAAATGTATTCCGAGGACGACATAGGAAAGACAATAAAGCTTTCAAAGGATAACAGCGAGCAGACCTTTGATACATTCGCGTATGACGAATACACCATAGTAGGCATAACGGAAACGGTTTTATATATAAACCTTGAGCGCGGCTCAAGCACACTTGGAAACGGAAGCGTCAAGGGCTATGTCTACATCCCCAAGGATGGCTTTTCGACCGATTACTACACCGATATATACCTCTGCCTCGATACTCAGGGATATGTTTACTCCGATGAGTATGAAGAATCGGTGGAGCGGTATATGCCGATGCTTGAGGAATTTATGAAGCAGCGCGCCGATATAAGGTTTGACAGCGTCATTGACGGGGCAATGTCTCAGCTTGACGATGCGAAAAAACAGTATGAGGAAGGCAAGGCACAGTATGATGCCGCAAAGGCCGAGTATGACAGCGGCTATGCCGAGTTTACCAGGAAAAAGGAAGCGACTAATGCTGAGCTTGAGCAGGCGCGCCGGCAGATAGAGAGCGCCGAGAGCGCACTGGGAGACTCCTCGGTGATAGACCAGAAGCAGGCGGAGCTCGACGCGGCAAAGGCCGAACTGGATAAGGGCAAGGCTGAGTACGAAAGCGGTCTACGCCAGTTTGAGGCAAAGGAACGCCTTGCTTACGGTACCGTAAACCAGCAGATAGAGTATTACGAGAATCGCATCGCCGATAAGGAAGCTCAGATAGAAACGCTGACTGCCGAGCTAAATGACCTCAACGCCCGGCTTGAGGAAGCAAACGCCAACGGCGAAACGCTCAAGGCGCGCTCGCTTGAGCTGCGGATAAGTACAACGCAGTCGCGCATTGATTCGGCTAATGACGACATAGTGGGCTATAACGAGCGCCTTGAGGTGCACCGTCAGAAGAAGGCGGAGGTCGATGCGGAGCTTGAGCCCTACCGTCAGCAGCTGGACGATGCAAAGCAGCAGCTCGATGCAGGCTACGCTCAGGTAGCGGCGGGGCAGGCAGAGCTTGACAAGGCGCGCGAGATGGTAAAGGACGGCGGAGCACAGCTCGAGCAGGCAAAACAGCAGTATGAGGCCGGAAAAGCGGAGGCCGAAAAGGGCTTTGCGGAGGCCGAAAAACAGCTTGCCGAAGGCAAGGCGCAGCTTGATGCAGCTAAAGCCGAGCTCGACAAGGGACATGATGAGCTCGTAAACGCCGAAAAGCAGATAAAAAACATGAATAATGCCGATACATATGTGCTCGGACGAGATACAAATGCCGGATATGTCTGCTTTGAAAGCGACACGAATGTGGTGCAGAGCGTTGCGGCGGTGTTTCCGGTGTTTTTCTTCCTTGTTGCGGCACTCGTGTGCCTTACGACCATGACGCGAATGATAGACGATCAGCGCACGCAGATAGGCATTATGAAGGCTCTTGGCTACTCGTCGGGAGCAATTATGGGAAAATATATGGTCTACTCCGGAAGCGCTACCTTCTTCGGATGCGTTTTCGGCATAGGTGCCGGCAGCTTTGCATTTCCTGCGATCGTCTGGTTCGGATACGGACTTATGTATAACTTCTCGGGGCTTTTGTTCACGATGGACTGGGTGCTTGCCGGGAGCATAACCGCGGCAAACCTTGCGGTAACCGTGCTCGTCACATGGTACTGCTGCGCAAGGGAGCTTAAATGCGCGCCGGCAGAGCTCATACGCCCCAAGGCGCCCGAAGCGGGCAAGCGCATACTGCTCGAAAGAATACCGTCCGTGTGGAACGAGATGAGCTTCATGCAGAAGGTCTCCGCCCGCAATATCATGCGGTATAAAAAACGCATTTTTATGATGCTGCTCGGTATAGGCGGCTGTACCGCTCTCGTGCTCACGGCACTCGGACTCAACGACACCATTCAGAATGTTGTGCAGCGGCAGTATGATGATGTGGTGCTGTATGATTATGAGCTCAGCCTTGCGTATAACATGACCGAGGAGGAGCAGGAAATATTCAGAGAGGACGCGGGCGATAACATCGGCGATGTGCTGTTTTTATACCGCGGTCTTGCGGAGCTCGACGGAGGCGGCGCCGTGAAAACGGCGACCTTAAGCATAACGGACGGCAAACGCCTCTGGAACTTCATGCAGCTTGAATATGACGGCGAGCAGGTGGAATATCCGGGACTCAATGAAGCTATTATTAACTATAATCTTGCCCGTCAGCTCGGGGGAGTCGAGGTCGGCGATACCGTAACGGTCACGACCTCGGACAAGGAGGAGCTAACGGTGAAGATAAGCGGACTGTTCGATAACTATGTTGACAGCTATATTTTCATCTCGCCCGAGACCTGTCAGGAGCAGTGGGGGCATGTGCCGGAGTATAAGTCCGCGCTTGCAAACGCGCCGGACGGTGCGGACATAAACGAGTGCGAACGCGAGCTTGCTAAGGTTGACGGCATCCGCGGCGTAACTCTCAGCGTTGACACAAAGGCGCGCATGAGCAGCATGATGGACGGACTTCTCGTCGTGGTGGCAGCGATCATCCTCTGTGCGGGACTTCTGGCGTTTATAGTGCTTTATAACCTCACGAACATAAATATCTCGGAGCGCATACGCGAGATAGCGACCATAAAGGTCCTTGGCTTTTATCCGGCCGAGGCGGCAAACTATGTATTCCGCGAAAACCTTATTCTGACCGGAGCCGGCGCAGTGTTCGGGCTTGTGCTCGGAGTTGCCCTTCACGCGTTCGTTATGAATGCCATAAAGGTCGATATGATGTATTTTAAGCCTTACATAAGCTTCGTCAGCTTTGCGGCATCCATAGCGATAACATTTGTGTTTGCACTTATTGTCAACGCAATAATGCGCCGCCGGATAGATAATATAGACATGGCGGGCGCGCTCAAGTCGATAGAGTGATTTGACAACGGGCAGCAATCGTATTATATTAGTTTTAGAATTATCAGGGATGCAGTGATATGGAGAATTTGCAATCGTCATTGCCCGGCTGGGAGATAGTGCGCTGCATAGGCAGCGGAAGCTCCGGCAAGGTATATGAAATAAAGAAAAAAGATGAATACGGCGGCGATTTCCATTGCGCGCTCAAGGTGATAAGCGTTCCGGCTACTCAGAAGGAGTACGACAAAATGCTCGATACCATGAGCGAATTTGCCATGCGCGCCAAGCTCAGAGAGCAGGTAGAGGAGATCAGCAACGAATACAGGCTTCTCGGTGCGCTCAGAGGGCATCCTAACATAGTCAACTGCGAGGATCAGATGATAATCCCGCATGAGAACGATATGGGCTGGGATATATATATCCGCATGGAGCTGCTGACCTCGCTGCCGGACTATGTAAATGAAAACGGCATGACCATCGAGGAGGTCATAAAGCTCGGTACCGATATGTGCTCTGCGCTTGAGCAGTGCCGGGCAAACGGGATAATCCATCGGGATATCAAGCCGCAGAACATATTCGTCAGCAAATACGGTGTATATAAGCTTGGCGATTTTGGCGTTGCAAAGGCATCGACCATACGCACATCCGCAGATAAGGTCGGTACATATTCATATATGGCGCCCGAGGTCTACAAGGGCACGGCGTATGACGACAGGGTGGATATATATTCGCTCGGCATGGTGATGTACTGGCTCCTCAATGAACGCAGGGGACCGTTTCTGCCGCTCCCTCCGCAGTCGGTCACTCCGGAGCAGAATACCGATGCGCAGATCCGCCGCTTCAGAGGCGAGCCTCTGCCGGCACCGAAAAATGGCGGCAGTGCTCTCAAAAAGCTTGTGCAGACGGCATGCAGCTATAAGATAGCTGACCGATATGCGGGGCCGGGTGAATTCAAGGCCGCACTTAAGCTTGCTCTTACCGGGAAAGCCGAGCAGCCTGCGGCAGCGGCCGGAGACAACGAGCTGACCGTCCGCGAGGAATACACTCCGGACAGCCGCCCAGAATACATACCGGAGCCCACCCCCGTACCGCCTCCGAAGCCGCGCCCAAAGCCCAAGACGGCACCCGAACAGCCCCCAAAAGCTCCGGCAAAGACCGTGAAAAAGCCTGAACCGGAGGAAAAAAAGGTGCCGGGCTATGTGATAGTGCTTGTTCTGCTTGTGACAGCGATGGCCGCTGCAATACTTATATTCCTGCTCTCCGGCAGAGACGGCGGTGATAACGATACGCCGCAGGAGAGCTCGACGCCTACTCCGACGGCAACGAAAGGTCCCGAAAAGCTCGATGTAAAATCGGTAATGCTCAGCTCTCCTAATATAACGCTCACCGAGGAGGAGGAATCGCAGCTCGGCGTTACCTGCATGCCTGAGCCCTCTCAGGGGCAGACAGAGCCGGAGTATATCTGGAAAAGCAGCGATGCCGGCATAGTCACAGTGGATCAAAACGGCAAGCTCAAGGCGATCAAGGCGGGGACCGCAACGGTCATGGTCTATGTCAAGGATAAGATGGAGGTCTACGACCAGTGCGTCGTGATAGTCGAGGAGCCCGAGGTAACGGAGCTGACCATCGAGGAAATGCCCACGAAAACGGTTTACATGGTTGGCGAGGAGCTTGATACGACGGGGCTCGTGCTCAGAGCCTATTACAATAACGGCTCGGCAAAGCGCATAACGGATCCCGACGAATATACCGTCGAATGCGACATGTCCGGTCTCGGCAACCGCGATGCGACCGTCACCTTTGAGGGCAAAACCGTCACATACACAGTAAGGATAAGCTTATTCGGATAATCGGATAAAAAGAACATCCCCTTGCAGATCATATCTGCGAGGGGATGTTTGCTTGATAGGGAACCGCTGCGGTAGCCGGTGTTATTTTCCGAGCCTTGCAAAATATTTAAAGGTCATCGGCCAGATTATTCCCGCAAAGAGGATCACAATAAAATAGCGTACACCGTGCGCCACGCTGTGACCGCCGAACAGCGAGAGCAGAGGAGCCTTGAGCACAGCCTTGACAGCAAGCAGTATGCCGAGCCCGACAACGACCTTTATTATCTGCGCCCACCATACTGCCTCGGTGGGGAAGTGCAGATATTTTCCGTCGATATGGTAAACGAGCAGAAGCCCGATCGCACAGAACAGGATCATATAGGCATTTTTCAGTCCTGAGCTGTAGTTGTCCATATCAATGTCGGCAGGGAAGTCATAAAGCTCTACAAATGCGACGAAGGCTGCCGCCGCAGCGATGAATATGCCGAATATTATGTAAACCTTTTTCGGCTTCCTGTCCATATCTCGGAAGAAGGGATAGATAACGAAAACGAGTACTGTTCCGACGATAAGCGAAACTCCCACATCCAGCGGAGTGTGAACGCCGACATACATTCTTGAAAATGCCGTCAGTGCGATAAGCAGCACGAAAACTATCCTGAGCACCGAGCTTTTCGAGTACCTCGCAGGTGCGCCGAACACGGCAAATGCGTTTTGTGTATGACCGCTCGGAAACGAATATCCGGTAGCCTCGGCGCGGGCACTTTCTACGATGGTGAAGCTTGGATCCTTCACCCACGGGCGGGGTATGCGAAACCAGAGCTTGAGAAACTGGTTTATTATAGTGCCGGCAAAGCCCACCGTCATCATGTAGTAGCCGCAGCTTTTGCTTATGCACCAGAACACTATGATAGCAGCGGCAATGAATGCCGCCTCGCCGCCGAGATTTGTGACGAGACCCATCACTGTGTCGAGAAACGGCGTGCGTATTTTTTCAAGTGCGTAGAGTAACTCCATATGTCACCTCAGATTTTTTCCTTTACATTACCATAAAATAAAGCCGTCTGCAATGCAAACGGCTTTAAAAATTTTCTTGTCAGGCCTCCGCGATTATGCGGTGAATGACCTTCGTAAAGCGCGCCTCGTTATAGATAACGGGAACGGGGTAAACGGGATTTGCCTCCTCCATTGCCCATACGCACATCTGGTGTATATCCTCTTCCTTGATGAAGTCAAAGCCGGAGGGGATATTCATGCGCTTGTTCATGGCGCGGATCTCGGCGATGAATGCCTTTGCCTTTTCCTCGTCGCTGCCGGTCGTCTTAACGCCGGTGAGCTCGGCAAGATGTGCGAGCTTTTCGTAAACGGCATCGCCGTAGTCCTCAAGGACGATCGGGAGAATGACCGCGTTTGCAAGACCGTGCGGAGTGTTATACAGTCCGCCGAGAGTGTGCGCAATCGCATGTACATTGCCGACACCGGCACGGGTAAAGGCAAAGCCTGCCTTGAAGGCTGCCGTGAGCATCTGCTGACGGGCCTCCATGTCATTGCCGTCGTTATATGCACGCTCAAGATACTTGAATATCGCAACCGTGGCCTCCTCGGCCAGACGGAGGGATTCCTTGGTGTTGTACGTCCAGCAGACATAAGCCTCCACCGCGTGGGTCAGTGCGTCCATGCCGGTCGTGGAGGTGGTCTTCTGCGGAAGATCACGGGTGAGCTCGGGGTCAAGTATCGCATACTTGGGTATCAGGCACAGGTCCATTATGGCGTACTTGTGATGTGTTTCCGGATCGGTGATGACGGCGGCTATGGTAGTCTCGGAGCCGGTACCGGCCGTTGTAGGAACTGCGACGAAGGTGGGGATCTTATGCCTTACGCGGAGAAGTCCCGCCATTTTATTCACCGGAGTGTTCGGGTGCACGACTCTTGCCGCTGCG
Organism: Phascolarctobacterium succinatutens; assembly: GCA_963640555.1. GTDB lineage: Bacteria > Bacillota > Clostridia > Oscillospirales > Oscillospiraceae > F23-B02. Next base: position 419 of record CAVHZB010000014.1, on the reverse strand, counting down.
CCCTTTGCCGCATCCAGCGGAGAGCCGCCGCCGATGGCGAGGAAGCCCTGACAGCCGGTTTCGAGATAAAGCTTTTGGATGGCGTCAACCACGGTGACGGTGGGGTTTGCGGAGACCTCGGAATAATGCTCGTATGCAATGCCGGCCTTGTCCAGAGCTGCCTTTGCGATAGGCGCGATCGTTTTGCCGACCGTGCGTCCGGTTACGATCATGACCTTCTTAACATGATTTTTCTTAAAAAGCTCAGGCGCCTTGCTCAGTGCACCCTCGCCCTCGACGGTTATTGGCTTGCGCCACGGCAGTGCGCGTGCGCCGATATTAAAAACAGCCTGAAATGAGCGGTAGTATGCATTCTTAACAGCATCCATATGTAATTCCTCCCAACAATAGATGTGTATATTCTAATATATATAATGTAT
>CAVHZB010000013.1:0-13346 GCA_963640555.1 Phascolarctobacterium succinatutens | reverse complement strand
TGCCTGTTCAGTGCCGGCAAATTTGCTCCGGCAGGAATTTTACAGTTGTAATCGGGCTGATACTTTGTTATAATTTAATATCAATTATTTTGCGCAGCTTATGAATGGAAACCACGAGATGAAGAATTCACAGAGACTTTTTGAACCGAATACGCGCCCGTATGTGTTCTTTCTGCTCGCATTTGCGGTGGCAACGCTTGTGCTTAAAAACTACTACCTCGCAGCGGCAGAGGGCGTTGTCATACTGGGTCTCATAATCTATTCGCTGATAACGCGCTCGCGCCGCCGCAAGGCACTGCTTGCGTACATCGAATCGGTCACCTACGACGCGGAAACGGCAAAGAACAACACGCTGCTCAATTTCCCGCTGCCCATAGTCGTTTTCCGGCTGGATGATTCGCGCATTATCTGGGGAAACGAAATGTTTTTCTCCATAAGCGGGCTTTCGGGTACGAGGACCGACATAAGCCTTGCCGAGCTCATACCGGAGTTTTCGGGCAAATGGCTCATGGAGGGCAAGATGCAGTGCCCGAACCTTCTTGAGCTCAAGGATAGAAAGTATCAGATATGCGGCAATATCGTGCGCTCCGGCAAGGATGAGGGCGATCAGCACTTCATGGCGATAGCCTACTGGATAGATGTCACCGAGTACGAGAGCATCCGCACGGAGCACGAGCTTTCAAGACCCGTCGCAGCCATACTTACGATAGACAACTTTGAAGAGCTCATGAAAAACCAGCCCGAGCGCGTGCGAAACGATCTGCGCGATGCGGTCGGAGACAAGCTCGATCAGTGGGGCGAGAACAAAAACGGAATAATCATCCGCTTTGACCGCGACAGATACCTGTTCCTGTTCGAAGAGCGGTACATGCAGGATATTCTCGACAAAAAATGCGAGATACTAAAGGAGGTACATCAGGTCGTAAGTCCGAGCGGCATACATGCAACGCTCTCGATAGGTATCGGCAGGGACGCGTCAAGCCTCAGCGAGGCACTGCAGTTTGCGTCTCTGGCCGTTGAGATGGCGCTCTCCCGCGGCGGCGACCAGGCGGTGATAAAGAATAAGTTCAGCTTTGACTTCATAGGCGGCAAGTCGGGAGAGGTCGAGTCGAGCAACAAGGTCAGGTCGCGCGTTATGGCAAATGCGCTGGAGTCGCTTATAAAGGATGCCTCACGCGTGCTCGTGATGGGGCACCGCTTCAGCGATATGGACAGCATCGGCGGCGCGGTGGGAGTTTGCAGCTTGGCCCGCAAAAACGGCAAGCAGGCGCTCATAGTTGCCGACACGGAGAAAAGCTCCGCAAAGCCGCTCATAAAGCTTCTGCGCAGCAATCCCGAGTATGAGCAGACATTTATAAGCGCTCAGGAAGCCATACTCATTGCCGACGGCAAAACGCTGCTTGTCGTCGTCGATACGAACCGTCCGGAGCAGGTCGAGGATCTGCGCCTGCTGCAATCGTGCAACCATGTCGCCGTTATCGACCATCACCGGCGCGCGGCGACATATATAGACAGAGCCGACCTCAGCTTCATCGAGCCGTATGCCTCGTCGGTGTGCGAGCTTATGACGGAGATACTCGAAATGTGCGGCGATGCCCCAAAGCTTCTCAGATGCGAGGCAGAGGCGATACTTGCAGGCATAGTTTTGGACACCAAGAGCTTTACTATGAGAACCGGAGACCGCACCTTCGATGCTGCGGCGTACCTGCGCCGGGCGGGAGCGGACACCGTGGCGGTAAAAAAGCTCATGCAGAATGATATGGAGCAGACCGTTGCAAAGTACAGGATACTCCAGCGCGCACGGCTTTACCGCAGCATGGCGGTGGCGGTGCCGGAAACTCCGCAGAACAGGATAGTTGCGGCTCAGGCGGCCGATGAGCTTCTCAATGTTGCGGGAGTTGACGCGTCCATGGTCATGTACCCGATGGAGGACGGAGATGTATTCGTGTCGGCGCGCTCGATAGGAGATGTCAATGTTCAGCTTATCATGGAAAAGCTCGGCGGCGGCGGAAACCGTGCGGCAGCCGCAGCCCAAATAAGCGGACTTACGCTCAAGCAGGCGGTGGATAAGCTGTTTGCCGCTATAGATGAGTATATTGATTCGTGATAATTCACGGGAAAGGAATAAATTATGAAGGTTATATTCAATGTTGATGTAAAGGGTCAGGGCAAAAAGGGCGAGCTGAAGGAGGTCTCCGACGGCTATGCCCGCAACTATCTGCTGCCGCGCAAGCTTGCAGCCGCAGCTACCGCAGATAACATAAACGCCCTCAAGCTCAAGGAAAAGGCAAAGGCCGCTCAGATCGCCCGCGAAAAGGCCGAGGCTGAGGAAAACGCGAAAAAGCTCGGCGAGATAACCGTGACGGTGCGCGCAAGGGCAGGCGGAGCGGGCAAGCTCTTCGGAGCCGTCACCTCCCAGGAAATAAGCGACGCCCTGCGCGAGCAGCACGGCATCGAGATAGAGAAAAACAAGATCGTTCAGGCAGAGCCGATCAAGACCTTCGGCGCATTTCAGGTCAAGGCAAAGCTCGGCTATGAGATATCCGGCACGATAAATGTGCTCGTTATAGAGGCGTAATACAAAGCAAGAAGGAGTTAAGGCATGGAAGAATTATTGGGCAGACAGGCACCCCACTCCGCAACGGCGGAGCAGGCGGTCATAGGCTCTATGCTTATAGACACACGGTGTATACCCGATGTTATAGAGCGTCTGCGCGGAGCCGAATTTTATATTCGGCAGAACAGGGATATATTCGACACTATCTATGCCATGTTCTCCTACGGTCAGACCATCGACCCGGTAACGGTGCTCGACCAGATGAAGGTGAGAGGCGTTTACAACGAGTCGAGCACGCAGTATATCGCAGAGCTCATGCGCATAACACCGACGGCGGCAAATGTTCTGGAATATGCTGCCATAGTGCGCGACAGGGCGCTGCTGCGAAATCTTGCCGGAGCAGCGGACGAGATAAATAATCTCGTCTACGAGGGCTCAGGCGAGGCCGAGCATATCCTCGAGGCTGCCGAGAGCAAGATATACGCCCTGCGTCAGGGAAGAAACATCGGCGGACTGCTGCCGATATCGACCATCGTGCAGACGGTGTATGAAAACATATCGGAGGCAGCGTCCAGCGGAAAGACCATACCGGGACTTTCAACGGGACTGAAGGATCTCGATAAATTTATCCTCGGACTTAACAAGGGCGAGCTTATCCTCATAGCCGCCCGTCCCGCAATGGGTAAGACGAGCATAGCGCTCAACATTGCAATGGATGTAGCGAAAAATTCGGACAAGACGGTCGCCGTATTCTCGCTTGAGATGAGCCGCGAGCAGCTTGTCAGCAGGCTCCTAGCACGCGAGGCGTCGGTGCCGTCGCAGAATATGCTCACCGGTCAGCTCAGCCCTGACGAGTGGCGCAGGCTCGCATCGGCGGCTCAGCTCGTCAGCGCGACCGATATGCGCATTGACGATAACTCCATGCTCACCGTTGCCGATATGAACGCTCAGTGCAGACGCCTGTCAAACCTCGGTCTTGTGGTCATAGACTACCTCCAGCTGATGCAGTCGGCAGGCGGCAAGAGCAGCTATAACGAAAACCGACAGCAGGCGGTCAGCGACATAAGCCGTATGCTGAAGATAATGGCAAAGGAGCTCAATGTTCCGGTCATATGCTTGAGCCAGCTAAACCGCGCTGCCGTCGGCAGAAGCGACAAGCGTCCCATGCTCAACGACCTGCGTGATTCCGGTGCCATAGAGCAGGATGCCGATGTCGTCATCGGTCTGCACCGCGAGGGATATTACGATCAGGAGAGCTCCGACCCGTATCTGGCGGAAGCTATAGTTCTCAAAAACCGCAAGGGTCAGACCGGAACGGTGTACCTGCAATGGCTGCCGGAGTTTACCAGCTTCGGAAACCGTTCGGCAAAAACAGATGACGATTATTGAGTTTATAAACGAAAACAGGCTCCTGAAGACCGGCGACCGTGTATTATGCGCGGTGTCCGGCGGAGCCGACTCCATGTGCCTGCTGCATTATCTGCATGCCAACGCGGCAGAGCTCGGCATATCCGTGTGTGCCGCAAGCTTTGACCATATGCTAAGGGGCGAGGACTCCGCGCACGACTGTGAGTTCGTCGCTGCATGGTGCAGAGAGCGGGATATCCCGTGCGTTACCGGCCGCGGAGATGTGCACTCTTATGCGGTCTCAACGGGAATGGGCGAGGAGGAAGCGGCAAGAACGCTGAGATATGCGTTTCTCAAAAAAAGCGCGGCGGAGCTTGGATGCACCGTTACCGCGACCGCGCACAACGCAAACGACAATGCGGAAACGATGCTGTTTAATCTGACCCGCGGCGGCGGACTCAAGGGGCTGTGCGGCATACCGCCGGAGCGCGGCGGTATCATCCGTCCGCTGCTGTCAACGACCCGTGAGCAGATAGAGCGGTACAATGCGGAAAATTCCGTGCCGTTTGTCACCGACGCGACCAATCTTGGCGATGATTATACGCGCAATGTTCTAAGGCACCATGTAACTCCGGTGCTCGAGGGTATAAATCCCGCCTTCTTTACCTCCGCAGCGCGCACGGCACAGTCCCTGCGCGAGGATGAGCGCTGCCTTGATGAAATGGCGCGGTCTGCATATGATGAGCTTTATAAAAACTCGTCCCTGCCTGCCGACGGGCTAATGCAGCTTCCGAAGCCCGTGGCAATGCGCGTTATCCGCATGATCTGTGGCAGGTCTCTGAGCTATACCCATGCGCAGGCGGTGTATTCCCTGCCGTCTGGAAAGGTGAGCCGGCATACGGATATACCCGGCATGCGCGTCAGCTATGACAGGGGAGTGCTGTATTTCGGCGCCGAAAACGGCATACCGCATGAGTACACGCTCAATGACGGGCAGCGGATATATATTCCCGAGAGCGGGCTCGAGGTCACTGTACAGATAATCGAGGATTGTCCCCGAATTTTCAAATCGTTTAACATTTTAGACTTTAAATGCGACAGTATTTGTGGTATTATGTCCCTTACGCCGCGTAAGAGCGGAGACAGGATACGGTTAAGTCACCGGAAATGCACAAAAAGTCTTAAGGATCTGTTTAACGAAAGCGGCATGAGCCTGCGCAGACGCGAGCTTACGCCGGTTCTGCGGGACGAAAAGGGCGTAATAGGGGTTTACGGCTTCGGCATTGACGAAAGATGTATTGCACACCCCGGAGACAGGGTGCTTCGGGTGACAATAAATAAAACCAACCGTACGGGGGACAATTGAAAGATGAGAAATGATATTGAGAGAGTGTTTTTCACGGCTGAGGAGATAGAGACTAAGGTGGCGGCACTCGGCGCGGAAATATCCAGGGATTTTGAGGGTAAGTACCCCCTGTTCGTCGGTGTTCTGAAGGGCTGCTTTGTATTTATGGCGGATCTCATGCGTCATGTCAGCATCCCCTGCTCCATGGACTTCATGGCGGTCTCCTCGTACAAGGGCGGTACAACATCTTCCGGCGCCGTTGAGATACACAAGGATCTCGGTCAGAATGTCGAGGGCAGACATATTATAATCGTCGAGGATATTCTCGACAGCGGCAACACACTCAGCTATCTGCAAAGCTATCTGATGACGCGCAAGCCCGCTTCCATAACAATTGCAACGCTTATGGATAAGCCCTCGCGCAGGGTAGCTCCGGTTTATGCAAAATATTCATGCTTTGAGGTCCCGGATGAATTTGTCGTCGGCTACGGGCTCGATTATAATGAGCTTTACCGTAACCTGCCTTACATCGGTGTACTCAAGCCCGAAATATACATGGACTAACTAATTCAGGCACGGATACATTTTTCCTGTCGAAAGGGATGTGATTAATTGAAACCTCAGCGGAATAGAGCGAGAGATATAGGCTTTTATGTTTTAATACTGGTGCTTTTGGCGTGCACACTGTTCACGCTTTTGAATCAGGAGCCGGAAAACGAGCTCAGCTATGCTCAGGTGAAGGATCTTTTCACTAATGAGAAGGTCGAGGAATTTACCTACAACGGCTCAAAGAATATCCTTGAAATGAAGGTCAGGGACAGCTCGTCGAAAAGCGGCTATAAAGAGGTATACTACAAGATGTACAGCTTTGCCTTTTTCTACGAGGATCTCGGCGAGCTTGTCGATCAGCAGTATAAGGACGGTATAATCAAGGATTATCAGATAGAGCCCGTGCAGTCGACATGGTGGCTCCAGCTCATACCCTATGTCCTGTTCATCGGCTTCATGATATTCTGGATAGTCATGATGCAGCGTGCGCAGGGCGGCGGCGGAGCAGGCGGCGCAATGAAATTCGGCAAGGCGCGCACGCGCCTCGGCAGCGACGAGAAGAATCGAAAGACCTTCGGCGATGTCGCGGGTGCCGATGAGGAAAAGGCCGAGCTTCAGGAGCTTGTCGAATTTCTCAAGGATCCGAAATCGTTCACGAAAATGGGAGCAAGAATACCCAAGGGCGTTCTCCTCGTGGGTCCTCCGGGAACCGGCAAGACCCTGCTTGCAAAGGCGGTCGCAGGTGAGGCGGGAGTGCAGTTTCTCTCGATCTCCGGCTCTGACTTTGTCGAGCTCTATGTCGGTGTCGGCGCATCCCGCGTAAGAGACCTGTTCGACCAGGCAAAGAAGGTCGCGCCGGCTATCATATTCATCGACGAGATCGACGCCGTCGGCCGTCAGCGCGGCTCGGGTCTCGGCGGCGGTCATGACGAGCGCGAGCAGACCCTCAACCAGCTTCTCGTTGAGATGGACGGCTTCGGCAATAACGAGGGCGTTATCGTTATGGCGGCAACGAACCGCGCCGACATTCTGGATAATGCGCTGCTGCGTCCCGGACGCTTTGACCGTCAGGTCTATGTCGGCATGCCCGATATAAAGGGCAGGGAGGCAATACTCAAGATCCATTCCAGAGGTAAGCCGCTTGCAGATGATGTTGATCTTAAATCCATCGCAAAGGGCACGCCCGGATTTTCCGGTGCCGATCTTGAAAATCTCATGAACGAGGCGGCACTGCTGGCGGTAAGGCGCAAGCACCGCTTCATAACCATGGATGACTGTGACGAGGCTATACTCAAGGTCGAGATGGGACCCGAGAAGAAGAGCCGCAAGATGTCGGAGAAGGCAAAGCGCCTGACGGCTTATCACGAGTCTGGCCATGCCATTGCGTCGAAATTCCTCAAGCACGCCGATCCGGTCCATTATATAACTATAATCCCGCGCGGTATGGCAGGCGGATTCACGCTCTACCGTCCCGACGAGGATGCGGAGAACTTCACCTCAAGAGCCCAGATGTTTGAGAGGATAGTGTCGTGCCTCGGCGGCAGAATAGCCGAAAAGCTGTTCCTTGAGGATATCTCGACCGGCGCCTCCGGCGATATCCAGCAGGCAACGAGCATCGCCCGCAACATGGTCACGCGCTACGGCATGAGTGAAAAGCTCGGACCTATTCAGTATGACAGCTCCGATCACAGCATATTCATCGGCCGCGATTTCGGCCAGACCAAGAGCTACTCCGAGGAAACTGCGGCGCTCATTGATGAAGAAGTAAAGCGCATATTCGATGAGGCGGCGCAGCTTTGCGAAAAGATACTCACCGAGCACCGCGAAACCCTCATCGGCGTTGCCGAGTACCTGCTCGAAAACGAGTCAATGGATAGGGAAACCTTCGACTACTACTGCGAGCACGGCACATTTCCGGAGCCTAAGCCGGAACCGGCAATGAGGGATGATACCATCGAGCGTCCTGCGCTCAAGATCTCCCGCTTTGACGATCCTCCCGAGGACAATGCCTCGGCAGGTATGGCAGACGAGCCTGATGATAAATAACTGAACAATACCGAAAAAACTCTGCAATATGTTTTGTTGCAGAGTTTTTTGTCATCTATACATAATAAAAACTAAAAAATCTGCAATAAAAAACTTTTTATCGCGTCATTATAAGTGAAGGCTAAACAGCACTTACATAGGAAAGGAGAACCGCAATGGACAATAATATGCAGGTCATGCCCGAGGTCGATTACGCAACCATCGGCAAGCTGACAGCACTTTGGATCCTGCTGAAGATCATCTTCTGATCGAGAGCACTCTTTACCCCCAATCTATGAAAAATGCACAGTCTGACCAGACTGTGCATTTTCCGCGCATAATCGCCCCCGTTTTCGCAAGGTGAAGGCTGGGGCTTGTTAACGAGCGCAGCGAGATTTTTCGTAAAAATTTATTTTCACAAAAAATGTGGCTTTTTTGCACGCTGAGAAGGCTCCGTGCCAAAGACACGGAGCCTCCTGCTATATAGGAAGGAAGGGGGGATAGGTAGCAATTATCAGATGGCGAGGGCCGCATTGAGCGCATCTCCGGTAGCGAGCATGGAATTGCCGGGAGCCTGACGCGCTTCGCCGATAACAATCACCTGCGGGACAAGCTTTTCAAGCTCTGCCGACAGCGTGTTATTGGAGCGATAGCCCATCGCAAGCACGATGCTGTCATAGCCGCGCAGCTCGTGCGTACTGCCGTCGAGGGTGCTCGTATAAGCGACACCGTCGGTAAAGAACTCGCCGACACGGGCGTTAGTGAACTGCCCGACCTTGTGGTGCTCAAGGCTCGCCATTATATACTTGCGCGGCTCCGGCATGATATCCTCGCCGACGACGGGCTTCATTTCAATGATATCGCAGTCGTGACCGCGCTCGGCAAGATGCTCGGCAGCCTCTGCGCCGACCATACCGCCGCCGACGATGAGGACCTTTTTGCCGACATTATATTTGCCCGTGAGCATATCCTCGGCGTTTACATAGCCGCAGTCGGCGAGACCGGGAATGGGCAGAATAAGAGGTACGGAGCCGGTAGCGACGATGACTGCATCGGGCTTGAGCTCGCCCACGAGCTCAGATGTAACGGTTATGCCGAGCCGGATATCAACGCCTGCCTCACGGCATCTTACGATGAGACTGCGGATAGCCGGAGCGATCTCGCCCTTGGCAGGGGGATAGGAGGCGACAAGGAAGTGACCGCCAAGCTCACTGTTTTTCTCGAGGAGGATCACATCATGACCGCGCTTTGCGCACATCATTGCCGCATACATGCCTCCGGGACCACCGCCGATGACAAGAACTTTTTTCTGTACCTCGGCGGGGACAAGCTCCGCCTCACGACCGACGCAGGGGTTCATTGCACAGGTGATAGGACGACCGGCGAGCATATTCGGCACGCAGCCGAGCAGGCAGGCAATGCAGGGGGTGAGGGTTTCAAGGTGCCCGGTACGAGCCTTTACCGGCAGCTCGGGATCGGCGATGGACTGGCGGCCGAAGGCGACCAGATCGGCTCTGCCCTGACGCACCAGAAGCTCGGCATACTGCGGCTCGGTGTACCTTCCGACGGTGATGACGGGGACAGACACTGCCTTTTTTATCTCGGTGACGAGATCGGCGTTAAAGCCGCCGTGAGTGTTGTTCGGTGCCCACATAAACTCGTCATGAAGATGTATCGAGCGTGAGACATTAAGAGCATCTACGCCGCATTCCTGCTCGAGGTATGCCGCGACTGCCGCAGCATCCTGAACGGTCAGACCGCCCTCGCCCTCATCTCTTGCATTTATGCGGCAGAGAATGGGCATATTGCCGGTCTTGCGGCGGATATTCTCGATTATGAGCCGGGGCAGACGCATACGGTTCTCAAAGCAGCCGCCGAACTCGTCGGTGCGCTTATTCGTGCGCGCGGAGACAAAGGTGCTGACGAGGTAGCCGTGTGCGCAGTGCACCTCTACCATGTCTATGCCGGCTCTCTGAGCACGGGCGGCAGCGTCACCGTAGGCCTCGATGAGACGGTAGACCTCCTCGGTCGGCATAGCCACGGGAATCTCGCCGCCGCAGTGAGATGCCATGGCGCTTGCGGCCTTGAGCGGATATCCGGTGAGCTTTGAGTTGCCCTCGGGACCGGCGTGCTGGAGCTGGATGTTTACCTTTGCGCCGTAGCGATGGCAGCGCTCGGCGACCTTTCGGAAGCTGTCGACTACATCGTCGGTGAACAGGCATGGCTTTCTCGGACCGCCCTTGGCCTCGGAATATACAACGGTAGACTCAATGGTTATCAGACCGAAGCCGCCTTTGGCACGGGCCTCATAATAAGCGGCCGAGCGGTCGGACAGTGAGCCGTCGGTATTGGCAAAATTGTTGCCCATCGGCGGAACGACGAAGCGGTTCGGAACGGTGACAGTGCCGATATTAATGGGGCTGAACATCGTGGGGAATTTCATCTTATACGCACCTCTTTATATCAAGTCGTGTTTCAGCTGAAAAACTTTTCTGCTACTTCGTCCTCCGGCATCTCTTTGCCGGTGAACAGACGGAACGCCTCAACGCCCTGCTGCAGCAGCATGCCTATGCCGCCTACGACGACGCATCCGGCAGCTGCGGCTTCCTTTATCATGCGTGTCTCGCGGGGATTATAGACCGTGTCGGCAACTACGAGACCGGGACGGTACAGCGCCGGGTCAATGAGCGTTTCGTTATCCAGCGGAGCCATGCCGACCTTGGTGGCATTGACCAGAATGTCGCAGGAGCTGACGGCCCTGGCGATGGCTTCCGCATCGCCGAGGTCGTCGGCCGAGGCTTCGCAGCCGGGGATGCTGGCGGCTATTTTCGCCACTGTCAGCTCGGCATTTGCGAAGCCCTTGGAGCTTTTGCGATTTAAAATGACGAGCTTTTTTGCGCCGTCGAGGGCGGCCTGAATGCTCAGCGCGGTGGCGGCACCGCCTGCGCCCAGAACGACTATGCTTTTGCCCTTGACTGAAACGCCGTGCTTTTCAAGGTTGCGCACAAAACCTATGCCGTCGGTGTTGTGTCCGGTGAGCTTGCCGGTCTCATCCGATGTAACGGTGTTGCACGCGCCTATGAGCTTCACCGCAGGGGTCAGCTCGTCGAGGTATTCGCACACGGCGGTCTTGCAGGGCATCGTGATATTGAAGCCGCCGACCTTCATGAGCCTGAGCGCCTTTACGGCATCCTCGACCTTTTCAAGAGGAATGTCAAAGGCAAGATATGCGTTATTAAGATCAAGCTTATCAAAGCTGTAGTTGTACATTGCCGGAGAGCCGGAATGTCCTACGGGAGAGCCGATCAGGCAAAAAAGCTTAGTGTGTCCGTCGATCCTGTTTTCCATAATTTCATCCTCCTGTCATTCAGCTGCACATTTCGGGCCATGTGTTGACCAGCAGTTCGGATACTGCGCTGAAGTTTGCCTTGGCAGCCTCGGAAACGCCGGTTGCCAGTATCTCGTCGTTTATTACCTCAACGCCGACCACGGCGGGGGATACGCCCTTTGCCTTTATCATCTCGACAAAGCCTGCGGAGTTGCCGTAGCCCTTGCCGGGGAGCGCGCGGTCATGCATGGATTCGTCGCGCAGTATCGCGGCGGCGTAAGCACGCGCCTGCACATCATTGAGCTGGATGGCGACGATCTTGTCGGCGGGGATATCCTCCATAAGTGAGAGGTCATAGCTCTGTCCGGCCCTTATCCAGTGCCAAGAGTCGAGGATAAGCTTTGCATTATCGCAGCCTGAGGTCTTCACGACCTCCCATGCCTTACGAATACCGGGAAGCCCGCTGTACGGCATGGGCTCGACACCGATGGTATACCTGCCTGCGCGGGCACACAGCTCCTTGAGCTTCTGCGCAGTCCACTCGACGGAATAATTCTCCATCAGACCGCAGTTTATATGGCTCACGCCGAACAGCTCGCACATATGGAAGCAAAGCTGCTCCTTGTATTTTTCCTCATATGAGCGCTTTTCCTCCGCCCACTGGACGATATATTCTACCTCGGTAACTCGCATGTCGTATTTTTCGAGAATAGCAAGGATGTCGCTGTCAAAGAGACCTTCGTTGAGGGCATCCACATAGGTCTCCGCGCGCAGACCTATTCCCTCGAAGCCCGCAGCCTTGGCTGCACTTACTCGCTCCTCAAAGCTGCACTGATCGCCGAGTGTCCATGAACTGACTGTGATGGGATGCTGCTTACTCATTTTTATTTTCCTCCTTTTTTATTCCGCGGCCGGCTGTACCCGTGCCGCCGTGTCAATATCTATACGCTTGTTTAAAACTACTGCGAGGATGATGCCGATAAGAGTAACTGCCATGTTGAACAGCAGTACATAGCGCGGACCGTTCACGCCGGAGACTCTGGTGATGAGGCTTGCGGCGTTTAAGACCGCATAGTTTGCAACGGACGAGGATATCATGACTATCGAGGTTATAACGCCGCGGTTTTTCGGAAACATTTCGTTTGCGACCGAGGTCACGAGCTGGAGAACGCCGCCGGCAGCAAAGAAGCCGATGAAGAAGCCGCCTATCAGACAAACGGCGGGGATCTGCACGAGATAGACTGCGGCGAGGGTAGCAAATGCACAGCACGGGAAGATGATAAGTATCCTGGCAGGCTTGATGCCCTTATTCAGAAGTGCGGCATTCACGAAAAGTGCGGCGACGATGCCGAGGGAGTACCATGTCTGTATCATGCTTGGGTTTGCCAGCCCGTAGAGCGCGCCGAGCTCCTGATTGCAGTTCATCCAGAGCATAAAGGTCGTGGAGGTCGTAAAGCCGAGTGCAACAAGGATGACCGCCGACGGAGTAAAGTGCATTTTTTCCTTCTCTCCGGACTCCTTTTTTACAGCTGCCTCACGCTCGGGAAACGGCAGGAATATGATGGCTATGCCGTCTATCACGATGATTGCTGCCGCGGCAAGAAATATTGTGTTAAACGGCAGACCGTTCCGGTCTACTGCGAGTATGGCAAAGGGCAGAAGAAACTGCGACAGAGATATTGCAAGCTTCGTAAATACATTCGCTATCGTCCCTTTTTCCTTGAATATCTCCATGCAGGAAGGCGTGATGCTCGTATCGAGGAAGGAGTTGCCCATACCGCTTATGATAGCCAAGGCGTAGCCCCAATACATGCTTGTCGTAAAGGTGATGCCGATGAAGAACACGGAATACAGCGCACAGCCGATGAGTGCCGAGAGCTTTCTGCCGAGCTTATCCGAGAGCGGACCTGCGACGGGAAAGGCTATCAGCCGTCCCAGACCGATGGCTGCAATGACGGCTACGACGGCAGATATATCATATACTCCGTCCGCTCCCGGAGCAGTTCCCCAGAGTGCCGCAAACTCCTGCTTGTAGTGCCCCATGACCGACGAGGCTATGCCGAGCCCGAAATATGTTATGTACAGCGCAAGGGCTGTCGGGTAGTAGCGTTTTTGGCTCATGTTTTTCTCCTTTCCAACTCTTTGAATTACCGTGTCCGGATTCGTTAGTTAAACCATACCACGCTGTATTTTAT
>CAVHZB010000012.1:0-10811 GCA_963640555.1 Phascolarctobacterium succinatutens | reverse complement strand
CATCATTGCTTACTCGACCAAAGAGCCCATACAGGCGAAGAAGTATCAGAACTATTGCTTTGGCGGCAACCTCGTGGTATTTGCGATTTTCGTAATAATAAATATGAGCTCCGGCGGAGCCGCTGCCTATAACGCGGGCTATCTTATCGGCTACAATGCCGCACCCTATGCTCTGTGGACAGCCATCGGCTGTGCGATAGGCTCCTCTGCGCTCAAGAAAAAGGGACTGTACATAAAAAAGGGCGAGACCGCTCCCACTAACGGCACTAATAACAATAATACCGTCATCTTCACAGGCAATGCGCAGCAGTACACCGCACCCCAGAAGCCTGCTTCCAACACACAGCAGCAGTACGGCGCACCTCAGTCTCAGCAGCAGTACAGCGCTCCTCAGCCCCAGCAGCAGTATAACGGCGGCTATGCCCAGCAGCAGTACCGTGCTCAGCCTCAGTCGGCTGCGCCCAAGTTCTGCATTCACTGCGGCAATCAGCTCACTCCCGGCAGCCGCTTTTGCAGCAACTGCGGAGCCGATACGACAAAATAAGAATTAGCCGGTGCAGCCATCCATGGGATGAGCTGCACCGGCGTTTTTTCATCTTCCCCGCTTTTTTACATCCTCGTCTATGCGGCGCTTCCAGTCGGCTTTGATCGGTCTTGCGGCCCGGACACTGCACACGGCCTCGCTGATGACCTCGTAGTTGAGCGCCGTGCCCACCTTGTCGCACTTGTAGTTCACCGCACGGTCGGGCGCAATGCCGAAGCGTGCCGCCTCCCTCGCCGCGTCGATGTTCGCGCCGAGGAACAGAAACTCCCAGCCGTACTTTTTCTTTTCATGCTCGATCATGCGCCGCACCTTCGCGTAATCGTAGCGCCGACTGGCATTCTCATAGCCGTCGGTGGTGATGATGAACATCGTCTTTTCCGGCACATCCTCGCGGCGGGCATACTTGTGGACATTGCCGATGTGGTGTATGGCGCCGCCTACGGCATCCAGCAGAGCCGTGCTCCCGCGGGTGTAATACTCCTTCTCGGTCATGGGCGGCACCTTGTCGAGCGGCAGGCGGTCGTGAATGACCTCGATCCTGTTGTCGAAAAGCACCGTTGAGACCAGAACCTCTCCGGTCTCGTTTTTCTGCTTTTCGAGCATGGAGTTGAAGCCGCCTATCGTATCCTCCTCCAGTCCCGTCATCGAGCCGCTGCGGTCGAGTATAAAAACCAATTCTGTCATAAGAAAAACCCTCCTTTGTTTGATCACGCCGTCATTGTAGCGTGTCTGAAGGAGGGTTTGGTCGCTTGGTAAGCGACATTATATGCTTCATGCTCCCAGCAAGCTCTGGTCGAAGGTGAACAGGGCTTCGTTTATCTCGAAAATATCGTAATTTTTCCTGCGGATGAAGAACTCGACGATGATGTCGAATTTGCTGCTGGGGCTGAAGGCGTAGCCGGCGCGGGCGATGAGGTCGCGTGTCTCGTCAAGATCAAGCTCCAACGCGATGGCAAAGGCGAGCGCCGTGGGCTTGGAGGGGCGGTATCCGGGGTTGTTTCGGATCTTGGAGAACAGCTTGCGGTCTACATTGGCCTTTTTATAGATCTCGGAGTCTTTTTTGCCGCTGCGGTCGATGAGCTTCAGCAGCGTCTCCGAGAAGCCGGCATCCAGATGCGCCAGCATTTCGTCCAGTCCGCCGGCGGCAGTCGGCGGCACTGCGGACTTACAAGCAGAATCGAGCAGATATTCGGAGGCATTCATTCTGCTCAGGCGCGCCGATACGGTGTCGGCGTGCGCATCCGCATAGTGGTCGTCGATGTATTCGGTAATGTCGGCAAACAGCTTGCTGCCGATCCGGTAAGCCCTGCGGTCAAAAACCACCAGATACACCGTCATGTCATTATGCAGCAGAAATTCGCCGATAGCGTCCACCGCCACGCGAAGCGCCTGATCCTTGGGATAGCCGAACACGCCGGAGGACAGCAGCGGAAATGCCACCGTCTCGCAGCCGTGCTCCTTGGCAAGCTCAAGGCTCGTGCGATAGCAGGAGGCGAGCAGCTCCCGCTCACCGTGACCGCCGCCGCTCCAGACGGGACCGACTGTGTGGATAACATATTTGCACGGCAGGCGGTAGGCGCGGGTGAGCTTGGCGTCACCCGTCCTGCATCCGCCGAGCGTCCGGCACTCGGCCAGCAGCTCGGGTCCCGCCGCACGGTGGATACAGCCATCCGCCCCGCCGCCGCCGAGCAGCGACTCATTGGCTGCGTTTACGATGGCATCCACGCCCATTTTCGTTATATCATTGCGAACTATTTTGAAAGGCATTGCCTCACCGCCCTATCGTTGGAAAATTATCTGAGGAGGGACGCTTTGCTCACGAGCTCATCAAAGCTCAGCACCCGCTTGAATTCAAAGCTTTCCGAGGATGACCCTGAGATTATTTCTCCTCCGGACGGGCTGACGGTCCCGTAAGAGCCGCTTTTGGAGATGAACGCGGTCAAATACATATTTCCGTTTTCATCCACAGAAACAAGATACCACCCGCCGATGAACCATCCGTCGTCGTTTTCGCTGGTATAGCCTCCTCCGACATACACGGCAAACGCATCGCTTCCGGAGTCTGTAATGATCTCGCTGATCGTATACGGGACATCGAGTTGGCTTTTCAGCTCTCCGGTTTGCAGATCGTACAGCGACAGGGTCTCCTCGCTTGCGGCGAGAAGCTCCGTTTTGTTTCCGAGAAGTGCAATTTTGCTTCCCCGTGCGACTTTGATCGTATCGGTGATCGACCGTTTCTCCGCGTTATAGACAGTAAGCTCCGTGCCGCCGTCATATACTATGACATTATTGTCCTGAGCCGGCAGGACCGTGCAGCCCGAACCCGATGAACCAAAGGACGAGGAAAGTCTGGTAGTTTCAAGCTCTCCGGTTTCCATGTCCATAAACACGAGCTCGCTGCCCTTCGTCTCGGAATTTTTCTCCTTCCACACGAGGTACTGCCCGCTTTCGGTGAGTGCCGGGCACTCTATTGCAGAGCCTGACTCATATTCCGAGCGGCAGGCGCCCTCTTCGTCAAGGTCATAGATGTGCGCGGTGCTTTTCCCCGTGACCCAGAGCGTCTTTCCGTCCTCCGAAAATCCCGCCGACTGTACATCGGTCAGTGCTCCGGAGCTTACGAGCTTTGACGAAAGCTCACTGCTGTATTTAAATTTATTGCCCTTCATATCAAAGCATCGCAGCGTGGTGCTGCCGTCGGGCTTCTGCTCCAGAATGAATATCTCGTCTCCGTCCTCGGAGATATTGAAGGCTCTGATGAGACTGTTCGGGTCCTCGGCTATGTAAGAAAACTGGCGGACGCTGCCGAAGCACTTGTAAACCTCCAGCGCCGAATAGCTTCCGTCTGCCCGGTTTATACCCGAAGCCTCATAGCCGACAAGCCGGAACATGCCCTGCTCGCTGTCGTAATAACGGAAAACTCTTGCCTGATAATCCGCAAGTCCGTCGGTCCCGCTCGTTACGGAGGTCGTGGAGCTCCAGCCGGAAAGGCTGCATTTGATCATGCCGGTATCAGTGAGCAGGTAATAGTCATCATCCGCCCTCACGGCATACTTTACCACCGTGTCCAGCTTCATAACGCTTGTTCTCAGATATGACTGTGCCGCTTCGGAGATCGACATGAGCTGGAGCGAGCCGTTCGACAGAACGATCATCGGCAGCGAATCTCTGTGATACTCCATGGCAATAATGTCCGCTCGGAACGATTCCATGGTGAGAAGACCGTTCGTCTCCGCATCGAGGATGATGCCCGTCTTTCCCATCCAGAGCTCATATACCGGCCGCGCGCTGCCGTCAACGGTTATGCTTCCGCTTGAGAAGCCGAAGGAGTTATAGGTCTCGCCCAAAAGCATGTCGCTCTGATAGACGCATTCTCCCGAGCCGAGGTCATATATCCCGGCAAACCAGCGGGCAGCGGTGCCTGAAGCGCCGACATTGCCGCAGGCCACGGCATAAGACGGATATTCCATATGAGCGGCGCCTATTGCGCTGCCTGCAAACGAAACCTCGACCGTTCGCTGACCGGACAGCTTCGTGAGCTCGCCGGTGGCGAGGTCTACCACGGCCAAGCCAATGGCAGGATTGTTCAGGAAATACTCATTCTCCTGCCTGTTCGCTTCGGGATCATTGCTCGTCAGACCCGTCCGGATATCGTCGTTGGAATAATCCAGACCTACGGCAAAAAGACCGGCATCTTCGTTCCAGCAGAGGTCCTTGATCGTATAGGTAACGGAGGTCTCGCCGGACGCGCCGTTAAAGTCTCTTTCGTACAGCAGCTCTCCGGTGCCGCAGTCGTACACGGCGACCGAGCCCCTTGAGCAAACGGCGACCTTTCCGTTTTTGTAATACAGGTCGGAGCCGTGCGGGGCGATATATTTGAAGTACGAATTATCGTCTGTGTCAAGCTCAAAAACGCAGACCGACGAGGCGATGATGAATTTTCCGCCTTCTGTCGGAGCAATGTCCGAAATGGCCAGCGACTCCAGACCGGGGTACTTCTCCGCAAGCTCGGTATGCCTCACTGCAAAGTTGTCCGGCTCAAAGGTATATGTGACCCAGCCGTACTTCGTGTCATACACCTCCAAAAGATAGGACGAATAGGAAAACAGGAGCGCACGGTCGCTCGAAAAGGCCTTCCGGTTGCGCTCCGGAAGGGAAATGAATTTCTCCGGCACATAGGAATTGTTGTATGCGTTCACTATGGTCGACAATGCATACATCTGTTCAGGCACGACAGGTCCTTCGTCATTCCCCTCCGGAAGTATCGTCAGGACCGACTCCGCCGCCGACTTTGCGTCGCCCGCCTCGTACTGCTCAAGGGCGAGCTTGGACAGATACCGCGCCTGACTGCGTCTCATTTCCTGGTACTGCGAATTTACCTGGGCGTTTTTCACCAGCAGCAGTGCGGCAAATGCGAGCAGAACGGCAAACGCAGTTCCCAGGGCGGCGGTTTTCTGCTGCCGCTCATACCGCCGCTGCCGCTGGATCAGCTCGTCATAGTTGCAGCCGATCAGTTTAGCCACAAGGCGGAGGTACTCCTTTTTAATGTTCTGCTTCATTTCCTTGACGGTCTCGCCAGCGACATTTGCCGCGAGCGGCTCGGAAACGGTCTCCTTTCCGTCCACGATGCTTCGGCAGACGATCTCCTCGGGAAAGGCCTCGGAGGGCGTTCCGTTAACGAGCACCGGCAGTATGTTTTCAATACTATGATGCTTCAGAAAATAGACGATCTCCTGTCTGCACCACTCGGATTCCTTGTATTCCGGTGAGCAAAGAACGATCAGATACTCCGAATTGTCGAGCGCCGCGCAGAGGCTCTGCGACAGATCGGGCGAAATATTCAGCTCATCGGTATCGCGAAAAACGACACCGAGACGCACCTTGCCGTCCTTTCTCAGCGCTTTTGGGATGCGATAATGTTCAAGCCGCCTTTGGATCGCGATCGCCGCCTCCTTATCGACCGCAGTATGGCGATAGCTGATATAGGCAAGATATTTTCGTTCCATTTTTAGCTCTCCTTTTATCGGTTATTCCTGAACAAGCTTTAACGCAAGCGGTATCACGCGAACATTGTTTATATCCGTCTGCTGATAATCCACATCCTGACCGGTAACTGCCTTTTCGGTCTCGGACAGGTCATTCAGCTCATCCCAGCCGACAAGGCAGGCATGGGTATGCGCGCTCATATTCTTGGTAATACGCGTTACCGGCTTCTTCCCTGCCGACTTTTCGGCGAGATATTGCTTGCAGCGACCGTCGAACTCGTCGGCGGTCATAGGACGGAATCCGTTATTCAGATGGAAAGAGCACCAGCGCAGGTGCTCTGTCTTTGCAAGATTCAGCTCCTGCTCGGGAGTAAGAACGAGTCCGTTTTTGAGGACCTCCTTTTCGGTCAGACCCGCCATGCGGAGGAGAGACGGCATGAAGTCCGCCGCCGCTCTGGAGCTTTCTCGGCTGAAGCTGTCACAGGCAAACCAGTTTTCAAGCATGGTTTTGCCGTTTCCCCGGCAGTAATAGTGATTATACGCCATGGCAAGCCTGTCTGCACGGTCGCTTATCAAAATGTCGCTGTCATAGAGAGTCCATCCGACGGGGAGAGTATCCCAGTATTTTATCTCTATGTACTCATCCCCTGTAAGGCAGTAAACCGGCAGGCGTTTGTTGTGAAATCTGAGGAATCTCGAAATTTCATAGGCGAGCTCCTCATTGCCTGTTTTCCCGCAGCACAGGACAATGTACTTCAATGTCTTGTAATGTCCCTCGAGAAATTCGTAAAATTCCTGACTTTTTGCATTTTTGTTGTGAAATGTCACATGAAAGTACTCTCTTATATCCGGACAATGGTTCATGATCCTGCCGGAAACGGAATCGCAGTCCGATGCAAACACATCCGCCTTGAACTCCGAGCCTTCAAACATACCGTTGAGAAGGAGATAGTGCAGGGCGGCCATCCCGCTCTGCCCGAATCCGACAATCAGGGTCTCAAAGTTATCCATTGCGCGGCAGCTTCCGTCAAAGCTCATGGTGTTCACGGGCGGGTTCTGACAGATCAGCTGTCTGGCGGTCATCATATGATCGTCATAAGCAAGGACATCGCCGAATCCGTATTTTTTACCTGCCAGCACCTGAAAACGATCTCCTATCGCTTCTTCATATCCTCCGATGACGAGCCTCGTCCTTTGCGGATCGCAGCCGAGCTTCTCCATGGCGTTCATAAACGCGTCAGCAAAAAAGATGTTTTGGGATTTTGAGCTCTGAACACAGCAGAGCATAAGCCTGCGGTTGCTTTTTACGCCCATTTTTTTCAGAAGCCTCGGCGTCGGCATCAGATCGTCGTCGTTTTCATACAGCGAGCACCCAAGAGAGCGGATCATATCACGCTCCGCGTCCGTTGCCTTGCCTATAAAGAAGATCGAGCCGCTCCGCTTTTCGCTGAGTGTTTTTGTCAGGGAAAGAGAATTGTCATTTACTCCGTAGACAACAATGAGCTCACCGCGGCGGGACATAAGAAGCCGCAGCCGTGACAGCACGCTTTCGCCCATATTAACAATGATCGTTCCGGCAAACGCATATACGGCGGCAAAGTGAGCCAGCCAGAAGATCACCTGCACGAGGGTGTGCTGCATAAGCGGAGCATCGGCGATCTCCGAAAAGCTGTTTCTTCCGAGATACATGGTGGCAAGCGCGACCAGACTTTTTATGACCGCAAGGAACGGCTGATCGGAATCTACGACGGAAAAGCCGTATCCGTATAGGGCGATCCCCGCCAGCCCCGCGATCAGGATAACGATCTGGATGGCGCTGTTATATGTCTTGCCCTTTACGGCAAGCGAGATAATGACCGCCAGAAAAAGGGCAGCCGTAACGGTTATGATGCTGATAGAAGATGCCACTGTATTCCTCCCTTATGCTTAACGGACGGCAAAAACGGCAAATATCCGAACTTTTTGAACACATTATAGCACACACGGCATGCCGCACACAAGGCGCATTTGCGGCCGGCGGCACCGAAGCTCGGCATTACGGCAGGCATGACCAATGGTATAGAAACGATCAGCGGCAGTTTTTTGATTTTCTGAGCTTCCGTTCCTTTGAGCATCTGCAAAGCCGGATGAAGTCAGATAATCGGCGGGAGAGAACGCAGGGCTTTTCGCGTTGCGGACAGACGGGGCGCAAAGCGTTGAAAAAGCTGAAAATTCGTCAGAAAAATGCAATGAGCTTATTGCTATTGAATATTCACGATGGTATAATGCAATGTCATAATAATATCATTTGTATAAGAACGCGCTTAGAGGGAGAGAGCCAGATGAAACTTGTCGCCGCGATAAACATATATCTGTTTATCTGTGCCTGCGCAGGACTGATCTACGGTCTGACGGCCACATACAGGAAAAAGCAGCCGCTTTATTTCCGGCTGATGATCTTCCCGATCGCCTGCCAGCTATTTTCGAGAGCCTTTTACATAGTAACGCTCCTGTGCTACGGCGAGCTGCCGGACGGCTTTAATATAGGCTTTCTGGGCTTTGCCGCGTTCTTCCTGTTCCTGTACCTGCCGAATGTCGGCGCGATCGACAATCTGCTCGACGAGGAGGACAGGGGATATGCAGGATACAGGCTGCTCGCGCTCATTCTTCCG
Source organism: Phascolarctobacterium succinatutens (assembly GCA_963640555.1). Lineage (GTDB taxonomy): Bacteria > Bacillota > Clostridia > Oscillospirales > Oscillospiraceae > F23-B02. The sequence goes on along the minus strand of CAVHZB010000012.1, from coordinate 2,634 downwards.
GCGGCGGAGCTGGCGCTTGCCGTCTTCGCACTGAGCTATGATGCGGTATCGCTCGATGTGCGCATTTCCTATGCCGTGCTTCTGCTGCTCGCAGGGCTTGCCGGATACTTCAACCTCAAGCATCTTATCATCCCCGATGTTGAGGGCGGCATAATAAGGGCGCTGCGAAGCTTCAACGCGCTGTGTCTGGCGATGGAGCTGCTCACGCTCGCCGAGGTCGGATTTTACTGCTGCTCATTACGGACCCCCGTGGTCATTCAGGCGCTGCTCGGTATTTTATACATCGTATTTCTTCCGCTTCTCAATAAGGAGACGAAAAAATGGATTCAATGAGCTACATCCTGTTTATCTGCATCGCCGTTCCGCTGGGCATGATGCTGATACCGATAGAGAAGCAGTCGCGGAAGATCGTCGTGGCGCTGCTGATGGGCATGTTCCTGTGCCTGTTTGTCAGCGAGGTCAACGGTCTGCTCCTGCGCCTGACCAAAAGCACGATGCTGTATCTCACGACGAATGTTACGCCCATCACCGAGGAGTTTGTCAAGGTGCTGCCGGTGATCTACTACGCCTATGTTTTCTCCGACGATGAAAAATCCGTCACGACCGTGGCGTTTGCAACAGGCGTGGGCTTTGCGATGCTGGAGAATATAATCATACTCATGCAGCATCTTGCGTCGGCAAATTTCATCTTTGCCATGATACGCGGCTTCAGCACGGGTCTCATGCACAGCATCACGACGATGCTGGTCGCAAATTTCGTACCTTATATACATAAGAAGAAAAAGCTTTTCCTCTGCGGCGTGCTGTGCAGCTTCAATCTTGCCGTTGTGTTCCACTCGGTGTTCAACCTGCTCGTCGAGGCGGAGTCGACCGCTGCAAACTACATCGGCTATTTCCTGCCGGTCTCGATATACATGGTCATAAATGTTTTCGTGCTGAAAAAATTCGTGAAAAAATCCAAGTCAAACGGCTCGGATCAGGGCGGTGAAAATCTTGCGTAAAATGAAAAAACTGCTGGGACATACGGTCAGGGCGCTCAGCATGCTGCTGCTCGTGCTCACTGCGGCGCAAAGCCTTTCCGTCTGCGCCTATGCAAAAACGAGCTATATCTCCGAGATCACCGTTGCGGTGGGCACGGAGGGGCGGTCGAGCCTTGAAAGCCGCGGCTACTCGGTCCTGTTCCAGGGAATGAACCTCGTATCGGGAGACGAGGGCAGCGTGTATCTGGGCTACAAAAAGGGCTCAAGCGCGATAACCGGTCTCGTCGTTTCGACACAGCGCAGCTCAAGCCTGAGCGTTGACGGGGCAAGCTACAGTCTCGTATCGGATTACAGCCTGAACTACGGCACCGGCGGCACGGCGCTGTACCTTTACTGCACGCGCGACGCCGCGGCGGGAGAGAAGATAACGTCTCTCGACACGGTCTCCGGTTATTCAAGCACCGACGAGGTGCTGTCACTGAGAAACGACGGCTCGGCGCCGGTGCGCATGAGCGACGGAACGCTTGCAAACCTCGACAGCGGCATCTCAAACAGCGAGATATATCTTCTGATGTACCGCGCACCGAGCATAAAGCGCTATATCTCCGATGTGTGTCTGGTGCGCGGCGGCACGAAGGCCGAGGCGATAAACCGCGCTGCGTCTCTCGGCTGCGACAGCTATGTTGACAAGGACATCGGCGGCAGCGGCGAGGTGGCGTACCTTGCGTACAGCAGGACTGCCGACGCGGACGCGGCGATAACCGGCTTCACCCTTGCCTCCGGCGAGGTGCTTGTCGAGCGGGACGCTCCGTCGGGCGCGCGGCTTATAGACATAACCGCCGGAAGATTTTTCGGCGACAGCTTTGAGCTCGGCGACTGGGCGGGCGTGTACGCCTCCTATGACAGAGCCGTTTCAAGGCAGTCGAGCCTGTACAAGACGCTTTCCGCGAGCACACTGGTGTGCAGCTGCGTACTCGCCGGTGACAATGACATCTACGCTCTTTACGAGGGCAGCTACACCGAGGCGGCTCCGGAGGAGACCGAGGAGCCGGAGGAAACGGCAGAGCCCGAGGTCACGGAAGAGCCGGCTGCCGACGCGGTCGATGAGTTTTACGATATCGACAAATCCGCCGACGAGGCCGCCGATACGGAGGCCGAAACTGCCGACGGAGAGGAAGACACCGGGCTTATCGCATCGGTCATAAACAGCGGAAGCATAGTCGCTATCTCCTGTATTTCGATAATCATCATTCTGGCGATCATCGGAACATGGATTTATATAAAAGACAGAAAAAACAAATTGGGTAAAAAGAAAGGATCTTAAGGAGGCATAACAGATGCTCAAAAAATCATTCAAGGCTGCATTGAGCCTCGTGCTGGCGATGGTGCTCACCTTCAGCACATGCGCGAACGTCCTTGCGGCGTCAAGCAAAAGCACCTACATCAAGGACGTTGTGTTAAGCTACGGCAAGACTGCCGCCGAGGCCAAGGACTGGCTTACCAAAAACGGCTACGAGGTACTCGACTACGACCTCAACGAGGGCGCGGACGACACCTTCTCGACGGCTCGCGCCGTGTACCTCGGCTACACGACCACCGACAACGCCGAGGAAGCCATCACCGACATGCGCCTTATGAACATGAAGGGCGGCTA
>CAVHZB010000011.1:0-40975 GCA_963640555.1 Phascolarctobacterium succinatutens | reverse complement strand
GCTTATATGCTTTTACTTCTTGGTGTTATCCTTGATGCCGCGGGTGTTGGTGACGAGCTCGCCGAATGCGGCGATCGACAGACCGGTGAGGTAAGAGGTAACGCCGCCGGTGAGGAATATCAGCAGGAATCTGCCGAAGTCGAACTCGCTCGAGCTGCCGCCCCAGAGATAGTCGATGGAAACGGTCTTGCCGAGGTTGATGGCAAGAATGAGCGAGAGAATCAGCCCGAGAATGAAGACTATCGGAGCCATTATCCTGAGGGTTTTGCCGGGGTCGGCGTAGATCTTGCCGAGGAAGCCGATGTCGCCGTTTGCCGAGAATGCAGCGGGACCGCGGGTGTACTGCGGCTGAGCATACTGCGGCGGGGTGTACTGCGGAGCGCCGTTGGGAGCGGCATAGCCCGCATTTGGGGCGGAGTAGCCCGCGTTCGGAGCGCCGCCTGCGGCGGGATTGGGAGCCGATGCGCGCTCATCCTGATAGTACTGACCGTTGTATTCCTTGAGCATACCCTGCACCCAAAGGCGCTGGAAATCTTCGTCGGAAACATACTTGAACCAGCCGAAATCATCGTGGCTGGGGAAGCTTGCAGAGGAGCCCTGCAAGGAGTAGATCTTTCTGCCCATAAAATTATCCTCCGTTTAAAAATTTATTTCTCATAAGATAATTATACAGGAGATCGTGTGCACCTACAAGCGCAAATACTGCCGTTAAGTGCGCAATTACCACTCGGTGGCACCGTTGAGCCGCTTGCACTCGGTGAGCACATTGTGCGTGTCAAGCATTTTAAGAGCCTTCATGAGATTGCCCTTGAGCTTTATTTTACCGGAGGTGAGAGCCTTTACCGTGTTCAGCTCGCCAGTCATGGTCTGCACAAACGGCGCATAGTCACAGTCGGAGGTATAATCCGCCGCCGGAGCATTGCTGCGTCCCGTGCCGCGCTCAATGCTCTCAAGAACGCCGTTTTTGAATGTGTACATAAACCACACGGTGTCGCCGCCGCACTGAGGCACGGCATTATAGCATTCGCAGAGAGTAAGAGTCAGCTTGGACGGGGTCTTACCGGGAGAAAATGTGTCCTTTGCAAGGGCGGTAAATTCCTTGCTCCATTCTTCTGTCAGAAATTTCATGTGAGTCTCCTTACCATTTGTTCGAGACCTTTTCGGCAAAGCCGGGGAAGTCTCGTATTTCTATTGCTTTGCCGTCGTCGAGCACGGCCTTTCCGGTGAACAGACCGAAGACCTGATGCTGATCGCTCTTTATGAGCCCGACATCGGTGCATGACGCACGGTCGAGCACCGGACGGAAGTCCATCTCGAACCTGCCGTCGTCGGAGGTGAAGGTCCATGGCTCCATGAAGGCCTTTTCGCCGCCGGGAATGTTGAATTTGACTTGGCTCAGCTTATGCGCCCTGCCGTTATAAAACAGCATGTTTTCACTGGCGGCCGAGGTGTTGCCGAAGCCGTAGCCTATGTTCCAGCCGAACGGTACGCCGTCCACCGCGCCGGATGCCGAGCCCCAGTACCATGTGTTTTTGTATGTCCACACGCCGCGGCCCCAGTCGAGCACGGCAAAGCTGCTCTCGGGATCGAAAACATACGTCCTGCCGTCGTAGCTGACCTCGCCGCGTGCACGCAGGCAGTTTATTTTCTGGTTGTAGTAGAAATGACCGGGCTTGTCGAACGGCGTTGCGATGACCATGCTTTCTTCAGGCTCGTCAAACAGCTCGACCTTGGCATACAGTGAGCCGGCGGGACCGAATTTCTTCATCTGCGCGATGAGAGTGCGCACACCGGAGCCGTCGTTTTTAAAATAAATACTGTAATTTTTGCCGATGGCCGTGGTGTCGCCGGCCTTGCTGGTTTCGGGGAGCCTGCGCTTGCCGAGAGGCATGAAGCACATCGGACTTGTGGTTATCTCCCAGCCCTCCTCAAAATCGAGCAGGCTTATCGAGTCAAGCCCCATGTAGCCGTTATCGTCGATGGTCAGGGCAAGGGCGAATCTGCCGTTATTTATAAGGTAGTAGTCCCACTCCTTTATACGCAGGGGACTTGCCTTTATATCCGCTCGCCTGTACACCGGCAGAAGCTTTTTTGCAAAGCCCGGCTCGGTAAGCTCGCCCTGTGCGTTGAGCAGAGGGATCTCCCGTGTTATCTCATGCTGATCCATTCTACATCTCCTTTTTAAGCTGTCGTATATCCGTTCCAACAAACGGGAGCTTTGTAAACTCGCCGTCTATTCTCGAACATATCTGCGGAGTGTATCTTTTTGCAAGCTCCGCGTCGGTGAGATTTGTGCTTATAATGGTCTTCCTGCCGTTTACAAGGCGGGTGTTTATAAGCGTATAGAGTGCGGAAACGCTTATCTGCGTGAGCATTTCGGTGCCGAGATCGTCGAGGATCATCAGCTCGCATTCGAGCATTCTTTCGACCCTGACGGAGGCCTTCTCCGCCGATTCCGCATCGCGCGCAAATTTCTTGAGCTCGAACGCCTCAAGCGCCGAGGCCGCCGTGTCATAGCACACCGAATGTCCGCTTTCCGCGACAACGCGCGCTATGCACGCAGACAGAAATGTTTTTCCGAGCCCCGTTCCGCCCTGAAACAGAAGGTTGATCGAGCGCTCCGAAAAGCTGTGAGCATATTCGCGGCAGGTCTCGAAAACGATGCTCATGCTCTCCGATGCAGGACCGTACAGGCTCAGATCGAAGCTCTCAAAGCTGTCGCGGCTGCTTTTCAAAAGCGTGCTGAGTTCATTCGTGAGCTCGCGGTTATATGCCTCGTGCAGGCAGGAGCACATCCGGCTTCCGATAAAGCCCGTGTCCCTGCACTTCGGGCAGGTGTAAATATCCTCAAGATAATCGACCGGATAGCCGTGCTCGCGCAGAAGCTCGCCCTTGCGCAGCTGCAGCGCGAGGCTTTCGTCCTCCAGCCTCTTGAGCGCCTCGGTAAGATCGGCGCTGCGCTTTATCGTGAGTCCCACAAGCTCTGACATCTGACAGCGCAGACGCTCGTCTATCCTCTGTATCTCGGGTATGTGAGAATATATCTTCTCCTGCCGCAGATAGTGCTCTGCGACATTGCTTGCATGAGTGTGTCCGATCTGTTCTCTGGCCTTTGCCAGGATCTTTCCGTCAAGTGACATTGTTTAACCGTTTTTAACCTTTTCATAGATTGAGCGCAGGCGCTTGAGCTCATCACCTGAGACGCTGCTGCGGTGTTGATTTTCCGCTTTGACCGCTGCTGCCGGAGAGCGACTGTCGCGCTCCCGTACATCGTCGGCGGTACGGATGCCCTTTTCCTGCCATGAGAGAAGGATCTTGTTCATATATCCCCATTTTAACGCTCCGGTGTTCGTCACCGTGCGGTCGTATGCTATCAGAATTGCTTCGTCGTCAAAGCCCATATCGAACCACGCCGCCATATACTTGCGCTCTGTAGGCGTCAGTATGCGGGAGCCCAGCCCCATAGCTGTTTTCAGCCTGCCCGCGCGCGAACGCCTTTCTGCGGCGGCGCGGATGTACTCATCCGCCTGCTCTATGGTGATTATCTCCTTGTTTGCCCACGAGTAGGCCTCTTTCTCAATGCTGCGCATGGACGGGAGCCTTCCCGGGCCGTATTTTTCCGTAAAAACATCTATGCAGTAGCCGATGAGCATGAATATGACGTCGGCGGGCAGTGCCAGATAATCGTATATGCCGAAAAGCGTTTTCATATCCGAGGTCGAGAGCGTGCGCCCGAGTCTGCTGCGGGCATGCATAATCACTGCCTGAAAGCCCGGATCCTCCTTTGAGCGGCGGACTATGTCCTCCGAGGTGTATTCGGGAAGCTCCTCGGCCGGAGGAAGCTTTGCCTCGGCCCCGGCAGCGGGAGTCTGCCAAAGCTGCATGCGGACGAGCTTTTCGTGCGCCTTTGCGATCTCACCGGCCGTTCTGCACAGCTCGCGCGCAGCGGCATCAGCGTCGAACTTTCCGCGCCGGGACAGCCAGATATACAGCAGCGCGACATCGCCGTCGTGCGCGGCGATGAGCTTTTCGGCGTTATCGCCGGATATTAAGTTTTGCTCTGCCATGCTCATGCCGATTACCCAAACATCCTTTGCCGAACATTTTTATCTCAAAGTTTACACAATGGACTTTAACACGAGAGATTATATCATTAAAATTAACTTGTAGCAATAGCATTGTTTGTGGTATAATTCTTCATTATATAAAATGCCAGAGGTATGGATATGCTTGAATTGCTCTCTCCCGCGGGTTCTCCGGAGGCGGTCATCGCCGCAGTGCAGAACGGTGCGGATGCGGTTTATATGGGACTCGGTAATTTCAATGCCCGCCGCGGTGCGAAAAATTTCAGCGACGAGGAATTTGAAAAAGCGGTGCGCTACTGCAGAATACGCGGCTGCAAGGTCTATGTCACCATGAACACTCTTGTCGGAGACAGAGAGATGCATCAGGCGGCAGAGCTTGCGGGAAGAGTGTCCGAGCTTGGAGCCGACGCTATCCTCGTGCAGGATCTCGGACTTCTGAGCGTGCTGAAAAAAGCCGTGCCGGATATCCCCCTGCACGCGAGCACGCAGATGAGCATACACAATCTTGCGGGAGTTCAGGCGGCAGCCGAAATGGGTCTTACAAGAGCCGTTCTTGCGCGTGAGCTGAGCTTTGAGCAGATAAAGTTTATTACAAAGCACTCACCTATAGAGACCGAGGTGTTCGTACATGGGGCTCTGTGCTTCTGCCACTCCGGTCAGTGCTATATGTCCGCGCTGATAGGCAGGAGAAGCGGAAACCGCGGCGCCTGCGCGCAGCCGTGCCGGATGGAATACACCATGGGCGGCAGGCTTGAGGACAGCCACCCGCTGTCGCTTAAGGACAATTGCCTTGCCGACCGGCTCATACAGCTCGAGGAAGCGGGAGTTGCGTGCGCAAAAATAGAGGGCAGGATGAAGCGCCCGGAGTACACCGGCGTTGTCACCGGCATATATTCAAGGCTTATAAAGGAGCACCGCAGGCCTACGGCCGAGGAAATGCAGACCCTCGCCGACGCGTTCTCACGCGACGGATTTACTCAGGGGTATTTCGACGGCGACCGCAGGGATATGTTCGGCGTGAGGACCGAGGACGATAAGTCGGCTTCAAAGCTCTTTGCCGATGCCCGCAGGGAGTATATCGGCAAGGAGGAACGCAGAGTTCCGGTGAAGTTCTATGTCGTCGTAAACTCCGGCGAGGCCGTCAAGGCTGCTGCGATCGACAATGACGGAAACAAGGTCGTCGCGTTCGGCTCCGAGCCTCAGAAGGCGATAAGACAGGCGATAGACGCGCAGTCGCTGAGCGACCGCCTCAGCAAAACGGGCGGCACGCCGTACTGCTGCGTGGACGCGCAGAGCAGAGTGCAGGACGGGCTGTACCTCTCCGCCTCGGCCATAAACGAGCTCAGGCGCAAGCTCATAACCTCGCTCAACGACAAAAGAGCCTGCCCGCCGCAGCGTGCAAAGCTGCCGGTGCCGGATATGCCGAAGGGAACGCCCACGGTCACGGATCCCGTCATGATATATCAGATCAGGTGTGCAGAGCAGCTTTCCGGGGAGCTTGCCGATACGAGACCGGACTACATTTATGCTCCGGTGCGCGTTATGCATGAAAGCTTTGATATGGTAAGAGCGTTCATGGATCGCGGAGCGGTGCCCGTCGCGGTGCTGCCGAGGGTGATCACCGACGATGAGGCAGGCGAGGTATATAAAATGCTGCACGGTCTTTTCGACCGCGGCGTCAACGAGGCGCTCGTCGGAAATGTCGGGCATATCGTTATCGCCCGCAAGGCCGGCATGAAGATCCGTGCCGATTTCGGCATGAATGTGTTTAACTCGTACACGCTGGATATGATGCGCAGGATGGGCTTCCTCTCCGCAACGGCATCGTTTGAAATGCGCCTTGCACAGGTGCGCGACATGGCAAAAAGCGTTGACACGGAGCTCATCGCTTACGGCAGACTGCCGCTGATGGTGTCCGACCAATGCATTATAAGCCACAGCCTCGGCACATGCTCATGCCAGAATCCGGCTCAGCTCTCCGACAGAATGGGCTCGGTGTTTCCTGTGGTCAGGGAATATGAGCACAGGAATGTGATCTATAACTCCCGCAAGCTCTTCATGGCGGATAAAAATGACGAGCTGTGCGGAGCGGGACTCTGGGGCATAAGACTGATGTTTACCACGGAGAGCGCGCGCGAGTGCGTTCAGGTGGCTAAAAGATATAAGGGCGAGGGCGATTTCCAGCCCAATGACCTCACAAGGGGACTGTATTACAGAGGAGTTGACTGATATGGACATAGTGCTTGCGTCCGGCTCACCCCGGCGCAGAGAGCTGCTGGAAGCGCTTGGACTTACATTCACCGTCTGCCCCGCAAGGAGTGAGGAGAACGCGCCGACCGGCATCGGTCCGGCAAAAACGGCGGAGGCTCTGTCGCTGGCAAAGGCACAGGAGGTACGGCAGCTTTATCCGGACAGTCTGATAATCGCTGCCGACACCGTGGTGTGGGCAGACGGCAGGATACTCGGAAAACCGAAAACACCCGCAGAGGCGGCAAAAATGCTCACCGCGCTGTCGGGGACCGCGCACGAGGTCTACACCGGCGTCACCGTGATATACGGCGGTAAAACGCTGTGCCGGAGCGAGTGCACCAAGGTCTATTTCCGCGAGCTTGAGGAAAGCGAGATAGACGCGTATGTAAAAAGCGGCGAGCCGATGGACAAGGCGGGCGCTTACGGTATACAGGGAAGGGCCGCACTCATGGTGCGCAGGATAGAGGGCGATTACTTTAATGTTATGGGACTGCCGCTGTGCAGCCTCGGACAAATGCTCAGGGCAATAGGAGTGAAGATCCTTTGAATGTGAAAGAATATCTAAAGAAAAACGGAATAAAGCTCGGTGTTATCGTGCTTGTCATAGCGCTTGCCGCCGGAGGCGCTTCGCTTCTTCTCAAGGGAAACGCCGGAGTTTTTCAGAACATCTCAGGTACCGCAAAGGCGCCGGTGCAGCGAATGGTAAGCTCGGTCGCGGAGTGGCTTGAGGGCATATACGGCTATCTTTACGAATATGACAAGCTCGTCGCCGAAAACGAACGCCTGCGAGCGGAGCTCACCGAGGCTCAGGAGCAGGCGCGCAACGGTCAGGCGGCGATAGAGGAAAACGAGAGGTTCCGTCAGCTCCTTGAGTTCAAGGAAAAGCACAGCGATATGCAGCTTGAGTCCGCCAAGGTGGTGGGATGGACGACATCCAACTGGGCTAATTCGTTCACCATAAGCAAGGGCAGCAGCGCCGATATTGCCGTGGGCGACTGCGTTATAACGGAGTACGGCGTGATGGTCGGGCAGGTCACCGAGGTCGGCACCACATGGGCGACGGTATCCACCGTCATAGACCTCGATACGAACATCGGTGCTCTCGTCTCCGAAAACGGCGCCTCCGGACTTCTCGTCGGCGATTTCGCCATGATGCAGGAGGGCAGTGTAAAGCTCAGCTATCTGGCCGACGGCGCACAGGTGTTCGCCGGCGACACGGTAATGACCTCCGGCTCGGGCGGCGCGTTCCCGCAGGGACTTGTCATCGGGACCGTGAGCTCGGTAAAGACCGAGGCGGGCGGTCAGATAGAGTATGGCGAGGTAAAGCCCGGCTGCGACCTGAACTCGCTCGTGCAGGTTTTCGTTGTAAAAGACTTTGAAGTGGTGGAATAATTGCTTAACAGACTTTTTCAGATACTTGAATGGAAAAAGGTCCGCGTTGTATTTCAGTATGCGGTCTATATGCTGCTGGTGATGCTGCTGCAAAGCCTGCTGTTTTCGCGCATTAGCATATTCGGCGCTAAGGGCTTTATAATTCCCGCGGCTGCGGTCGCGGCGGGCATATACCTCGGCGGTGTGCGCGGCGCGGTATTCGGTATATTTCTCGGTCTGTTCACCGACATGGCGTTTTCGGAGACGACCGTGCTGTTTACCGTCCTGTTTCCGGTGATCGGCTTCGGCGCGGGCTTTGCCGCAGAGTTTTATATAAACAAAAGCTTTTTCGCGTTTATGATATTCAGCACTGCCGCGATACTCCTGTGCGGCATGGCGCAGCTCCTGCTTGCGCTCACGGGCGGCAATACCGAGCTCGTGCCGGCACTCCTTACCGTCGTGCTGCAAACACTTCTGAGCATACCGCCGGTGATGCTCCTGTATCTCCCGTTCAGGAGCGGAGCCGTGCTGAACAGATAAAAACCCACCCTATACCCTGTGAGGACAGCAGATGAATATTATCAAGAAAGAAAGACTTATAGCGCTCACCGCGATTTTTGCCGTTTTGCTGACCGTTTATGTTGTCGCACTGTATAAGCTGCAAATAATCGAGGGCGAAAAGTATTATGAGGAAAGCCGCAACAACATGGTGACAACGAGCACCGTTACTGCTGCGCGCGGAAACATTCTCGACCGCTACGGCAGAGTGCTCGTAACAAACAAATCGTGCTATAACCTTACCATAAATACCGACGAGCTTTTCCCCAGCGACGGCAGCGTCGACTCCAATGCCACCATACTCAAGCTCGTCAATATGATCCGCGAATACGGTGATGATTACATCGACGATCTGCCGATAACAAAGAGTCCGCCGTTTGAGTTTGAAAATGTGACCGAGCAGGATCAGGCGCGGCTGGATGCTTATATGAAGCAGAACGATGTGCCCGAGGACGCGAGTGCGGTAGAGATACTCTCCAGCATGCGTGAAAGGTATGATATCGACAGTAACTACAGCGCGGAGGAAGCGAGAATAATTGCCGGAGTGCGCTATGCGGTCAACGTCCGGTATCTTATAAATACCTCGGACTACATCTTCGTTGAGGATGCCGACATGAAGCTCATCGCAACGCTGCGCGAGAACAAGATAGAGGGCGTAAACATCAAGGAGTCGTATGTCCGTGAGTACAGCACCTCGGCGGCGGCACATATTCTGGGCTATACCGGCGCAATGAGCGACAGCGACTATGCAAAGTATAAGGAGCAGGGTTATTCCGCCGATGCGGTTGTCGGTAAGGACGGCGCGGAGCTTGCGTTTGAAAAGTATCTGCACGGCACTAACGGCACCGTGCGCACGACCTCGGCCTCTGACGGCACGGTTATCAGCAAGGAGTATATAAAAGAACCGGAGCCGGGAAACAATGTATATCTGACGATAGATATCGCACTTCAGGAGGCGGCGGAGCTTGCACTGGAAAACGGCGTTGAGTCGATAACGGCAAAGCTCGAGGCAAAGAAAAACGAGCAGATAGCCAACGGAACATATACGGAAAAGGAAGATGAGATAACAGGCGCTGCGGTGGTCGTCGTGAATGTCAAGACCGGCGAGCCTCTGGCAATAGCAAGCTGGCCGACCTACGATCCAAGCGAGCTGCTGCTCAAATATACGGAAATATCGACTGCGAAAAATTCGCCTCTGTACAACCGAGCCCTGCTCGGCGGCTATGCGCCCGGCTCGACCTTCAAGCCGTGCACCGCTATAGCGGCGCTTACCGAGGGCATAATAAATACCGGTACCACGATCGAATGCCGCGGTCAGTACACGCGCTATGCCGAGTACGGATATGCGCCCTACTGCTGGATATACACGCAGAACAATCAGAAGCTCTACCACGGCTATCTCAATGTTACCGGCGCACTTCAGCATTCATGCAACATTTTCTTCTACTCGTCCGGTCACGATCTCGGTATAGACAAGCTCGATCTCTATGCCTCCAAGCTCGGACTCGGCGAGTACACCGGCATAGAGCTGCCCGAGAGCAAGGGCAACATGGCAAACCGCGAAAACCATGAGGAGCTCACCGGTGAGAGCTGGTCGATAGGCCATACCATGCAGGCGGCCATCGGTCAGTCCGACAGCCTGTTCACTCCGCTCCAGCTCGCCGAGTACTGCGCGGCAATAGCAAACGGCGGTACCCGCCACAGCGCGTCGATACTCAAATATGTCCGCAGCTTCAACTACGGCGAAAATGTGTACGAGCGCGAGGACGAGGTGCTCAGCACCGTGGAGAGCGCCCAGTATAACTGGGACGCGGTGCATGAGGGCATGCGCCTTGTCGCAAAGAGCTCGCTCAGCAGCTACACGATGACCACCGTTGCCGCAAAGACAGGTACCGCCCAGAAGGGCGAGTCGGTCACGAACGACGGTATATTCATCTGCTACGCGCCGTTTGAGGATCCCGAGATCGCCATCGCCATCGTCGTAGAGCGCGGCGGTGCGGGCGCAAACTGCGCGCCCATCGCACAGGAGATACTCGAGGCGTATTTCAGCCTCAAATCCGCTACGGATGTCACCGATACCGAGGGCAAACTGCTTCAGTGATAAAAAAGGTGAGAAAATTGTCAAAAAAGCGTTGAAAGTACGCAGAACATTGTATATAATTAATCGGAATAATAGTTTGAATGAAAGAGGAAAGCATATGAACATCGCACTTATGGCACATGACAGAAAAAAAGAACTAATGGTGCAGTTCTGTATAGCCTACTGCGGTATTCTGGCGGAGCATTCCGTCTGCGCCACAAACACAACGGGAAAGCTTGTGTCAGAGGCAACGGGGCTTCCGGTAACGCTGTATCTCCATGCCGATCAGGGCGGAGCACAGCAGATAGGCGCGAGGATAGCCTATAATGAGATAGACCTTGTACTGTTTTTCTGCGATCCGTCCAATCCCGGCGGCTTTGACGATATCAATAAGATAGAGCGCTTGTGCGATCAGTACCAGATCCCGTTTGCGACCAATGCGGCTACCGGAGAGGTGCTCGTGCAGGGACTGCGCCGCGGCGATCTCGATTGGCGCAATATCGTAAATCCCAAGCGCAGGTAGACGCGGTCTGCAAAATGAAATTCAAATGCTGTTATCGCTTTCGTGATAGCAGCATTTAGCAATTGAAAGGATATAGAGCATATGGCAAAAGTTGCGCCGAGAACACTGTCCGGCTTTATGGAGCTGCTTCCGGCAGACCAGATCAAGATGGAAAAAATGATGGAAACGCTCAGAAAGAGCTATTCCGTTTACGGATTTGCTCCGCTGGATACTCCGATAATCGAATCGTCGGAGGTGCTGCTCGCAAAGGGCGGCGGCGAGACCGAAAAGCAGATATACAGATTCAACAAGGGCGACAGCGACCTTGCACTGCGCTTTGACCTGACCGTTCCGCTGGCAAAATTCGTCGCGGCAAACTACGGCAGCCTGACCTTCCCGTTCCGCCGCTATCAGATAGGCAAGGTGTATCGCGGTGAGAGGGCTCAGCGCGGCAGATTCCGCGAGTTTTATCAGGCGGACATCGACATTATAGGCGACGGTAAGCTCGATATCATAAACGAGGCCGAGATACCTGCCATCATCTACCGCACATTCACCTCGCTCGGACTCAGGGGCTTCAGGATAAAGGTCAATAACCGCAAGCTTTTAAACGGCTTTTACAGCCTTGCCGGCATGAGTGAAAAGGCCGGAGACATTATGCGCACGGTAGACAAGCTCGATAAGATAGGCGCAAACGAGGTCCGCCGACTCCTTATGGACGAGCTGCATATGTTCTCTCACAAAGCCGACGATGTCATGGACTTCATGGCGATAAACGGCACCAATGCCGAGGTGATCGCCGGACTTGAGCGCTATAAGGGCATGGATCCTCTTTTCGACGAGGGTCTTGACGAACTGAAAACGGTAACAAAATACCTCGCCGACTTCGGCGTTCCGGAGGAAAACTTTGCGATCGACCTCTCGATAGCGCGCGGACTTGACTACTACACGGGCACCGTTTACGAGACCGAGATGACATCGCACCCGGAGATAGGCTCCGTGTGCTCAGGCGGCAGATACGACGATCTGGCAGGCTATTATACCGACAAAAAACTGCCCGGTGTCGGCATTTCCATAGGGCTTACGAGACTTTTCTATGTTTTGAACGAGCAGGGGCTGCTCTCGGATGAGCTTGTTTCCGCGCCTGCCGATGCGCTGGTGATACCCATGTCCGAGGATCTCGGCTATGCAATTGCGGCGGCAACGGCTCTCAGAGATGCCGGCGTGCGCACTCAGCTCTACTGCGAGCAGAAAAAATTCAAGGCAAAAATGAGCTATGCCGATAAGCTCGGCATACCCTATGTTATCCTCATCGGCGATGATGAGATAGCCGAGAATGTCGTTGCGGTGAAGAATATGGCAACAGGCGGTCAGCAGAAGCTCGGCTTTGCCGATGCCGCATCGCTTATAAAGAAGGACATGGATGAACGCGCAGGCGCTGCGGTCATCAAAGAGTAATGGAGGATGAAGAAATGACACAGTCAAGAACACACACCTGCGGTCAGCTCCGTATGGAAAATGTCGGAGAAAAGGTCAAGATCGTCGGATGGATGGAGAATGTCCGCGAGGTAGGTCAGAATTTTGCGTTTGTCGTTGTCCGCGATTTCTACGGCACGACTCAGGTCGTTGTCGAGACCGAGGACATGATGAAGCTCATAAAGAGCATCAACAAGGAGAGCACCATATCCGTAGAGGGCACCGTGCGCGAGCGCGCCAGCAAAAATCCAAAGCAGCCTACCGGCGATATCGAGGTAGTTCCCGATAAGCTTGAGGTGCTCGGCCGCTGCCGCTATAACGAGCTGCCGTTTGAGATCAACCGCAGCCGCGAGGCGGACGAGACCATGCGCCTTAAATACCGCTATCTCGATCTCAGAAACCCTGCCGTCAAGCGCAATATCATCCTCAGATGCAATGTCGTCGCGGCGCTGCGTAAGGCAATGATGGAGCATGATTTCCTTGAGATAACCACCCCCATCCTCACGGCGTCCTCACCGGAGGGCGCGCGCGACTATCTCGTTCCCGCAAGAAAGCACCCCGGCAAGTTCTACGCTTTGCCTCAGGCACCGCAGCAGTTCAAACAGCTGCTCATGACCTCCGGCTTTGACCGTTACTTCCAGATAGCGCCCTGCTTCCGCGATGAGGATGCCCGCGGCGACCGCTCTCCCGGCGAATTTTATCAGCTCGATATGGAGATGTCCTTTGCCGGTCAGGAGGATGTCTTTGCGGTCATCGAGGATGTTTTCCCGCCGATATTTGAAAAGTTCGGTACTTACAATGTCTCAAACAGGGCTCCCTTCCGCCGCATCGGCTACACCGAGTCAATGGAGAAGTACGGTTCGGATAAGCCCGACCTGCGCATAGACCTCATTGTCGACGACATAACGGAGCTTGTTTCCGGCACCGACTTTGCGCCCTTTGCCGAGGGCAACACCGTCAAGGCCATCGTTGTCACCGACTGCGGTCTCACCAGAAAGCAGATAGATAAGCTCTGCACCGATGTTGAGGTCCAGGCCGGCGCAAAGCCGTATTGGTTCAGGATAGACGAAAACGGCGAGCTCGCCGGCGGCGTTGCGAAGTTTCTTCAGGATAAGAAGGACAGCCTTGTTAATGATCTCTCGCTCAAGCCCGGATGCCTTGTCGGCGTTACCGCGGGCAAAAAGGGAACGGCTCAGAAAACGGCCGGCGTAATGCGCAAAATGCTCGGCGCTGCCGTGCCCGGACATATGGATAAGGAGCGCTATGAGTTCTGCTGGATCGTAGATTTCCCGATGTATGAGATCGGCGAGGAATCCGGCGAGCTTGAGTTCTGCCACAACCCGTTCTCCATGCCCAACGGCGGACTTGAGATCCTCGAAAAGGCAGAACGCGGCGAGGTCGATCCGCTCACCATCACCGCCTATCAGTACGACCTTGTGTGCAACGGCGTCGAGCTGTCCTCGGGCGCCGTGCGTAACCACGATCCCGAGATCATGATAAAGGCGTTCGAGATGGTCCGTCTCGGCGAAGACGATGTCAAGGCAAAGTTCCCTGCAATGTACAACGCCTTCTGCTACGGTGCGCCTCCCCATGCCGGCATCGCCCCGGGCGTTGACCGCATGGTCATGCTGCTCGCCGGCGAGGACTCGATCCGCGAGATAATCCCGTTCCCGATGAATAAGAATGCTCAGGATATCATGATGGGCGCACCCTCCGCCGTCGAGCAGAAGCAGCTCGACGAGCTCAATATAGCGATAACCTGCCCCATAGAGGAGTAATGAAACAGGGACTGCGCGAGCAGTCCCTATTCTATAAAGCAGTGGTGGTAAATTATGCTTGCAACGATAAAGTCACTCGGCGTTAAAGGCATCGGAGGCTACGGAGTTTCCGTTGAAGTGTTCGTGTCGAACGGTCTTGTTAATTTTGATATAGTCGGACTGCCGGACGCGGCGGTAAAGGAAGCCCGCGAGCGCGTCCGCGCCGCGATAAAATCAAACGGCTTCAAGTTCCCCGTCAGCCGCGTGACCGTAAATCTTGCGCCTGCCGATACAAAAAAAGCCGGGACGGTGTATGACCTGCCGATAATGCTCGGCATCCTCGCCGCCACCGGTACCATACGCCAGCCCGCGCCGACGAGCGCGTTCTTCGGCGAGCTCTCACTCAACGGTACCCTCCGACCGGTATACGGGGCACTGCCCATGGCCGTAGCCGCCGCACGAGAGGGTGTAACTGAGCTGTTCGTTCCGGCGGATAACGCACAGGAGGCGTCCTACGCCGACGGAGTTACGGTGTATCCGGTGGAGAATGTGTCGGAGCTCGTTGCACATCTGCGAGGCGAGTTTATGATAAAGCCGGTCAAGGCTGTTGAAATAGATCCGCAGTCGGTCAGATACCTTGATTTTTCCGATGTCAAGGGGCAGGAGAATGTCAAGCGCGCGATGGAGGTCGCCGCCGCCGGAGGGCATAACATACTGATGGTCGGACCTCCGGGCGCGGGCAAGAGCATGATGAGTAAGCGCCTGCCGGGAATACTTCCCGATATGACCCGTGAGGAAATGCTCAAATCCACCGAGATATATTCCGTTGCCGGACTCACCGGAAAGAATAACCCCATAATCGCGGCCCGACCGTTCAGGTCGCCGCACCATACCGTGTCGCCCACCGCGATCTCCGGCGGAGGTACGATACCGCGCCCGGGTGAGATAAGCCTTGCGCACAACGGAGTGCTGTTTCTTGACGAGCTGCCGGAGTTCCGCAAGGATGTTCTTGAGGTGCTGCGCCAGCCGCTTGAGGACGGCGAGGTAACGGTCTCGCGCGTTGCCGGAACGGAGACATTTCCGGCAAGCTTCATGCTCGTATGCGCCATGAACCCCTGCAAATGCGGCTGGTACGGGCACCCGTCGGGGCGCTGCCGCTGCTCGGCAAACGAGGTGCGCGCATATCACAGCCGCATATCGGGTCCGCTGCTCGACCGCATCGACATTATAGTCGAGGCACCTGCGCTCGAATATGAGGAGCTTAAAAACCGCGCGCCGGCGGAAAGCTCGGCCGATATAAAGCTCAGGGTGGATGCCGCACGGCTTATCCAGCACAAGCGCTTTGCCGGCACCGGCATAACAAGCAATGCCGGTATGGGCACAAAGGCGCTCAATACATACTGCGTCCTCACGCCCGAGTGCGAGGAGCTTATGCATTCGGCGTTTGACCGTATGGGACTGACCGCCCGAAGCTACGACCGCATTCTGCGCGTTGCGCGCACCATTGCCGACCTTGCCGGTGACATAGAAATAGCGCCTGAGCATATAGCCGAGGCGATACAGTATCGCACCTACGATTTCAGAACGAATATATGAATGCTTCAAGGGCTCTGCGTTATCTCCGCAGAGCCCTTGATATATTAAATATAAAAATGTTCGTGAACGCGAAACGACCCTTGACTGCACGGTTTCTTTACACCGTTTTCACAGCAGTCAAGGGTCATTTCTGTGTATTCTTAGTATCTAACATCATTGGTTACCTCTCTTTCTGCGGAGTCGGTGCCGCCTGTCAACGGAACATAAATCCAAACACTCAAAGAATTTAAGAAGATCATTCCCAAAGCGGGATACTGCCTGTGTTTTCTGTCCTCTTAATATTTTGACTTCGACACCGTCACCCTCGCTGCCGGACCTCTGCCAGTTTTCGAGGGCCTCTTACATGTACATTGGTATCACCCTTTCCGTGATTTAAAGATACCAGATCTGCACCGTTATTTCAAGAGCAATGCTGCATGAAGATTAGACGGGAAATTTGTGCGTATATACAAAAAATATGAACAAAGTTATTAATATATTGACAAAAGTCACAAAAACTAATATAATTTAGATGTTGTGTGTGCTCCGCAAAATGCTTTGCGGAGCTTTTGTTGCGATTTGACGCAAATAATGATATAATAACTCGTTAAAAACGGTTAGGAGCAAAAGAAATGATAAACGATATTATTCTACTCAAGCAGGGCGAGATAGTCCTCAAGGGACTTAACCGCCGCTCGTTCGAGCAGAAGCTCATGAGCAACATTAAGCGCAGGCTCGAAGCCATCGGAAAATTTAAGGTATATTGTATGCAGTCGACCGTCTACATAGAGCCCGCAGACGAAACGAGCGACATGGACGCGGCGTTTGAGGCAATGACCAAGGTTTTCGGTATCGCATCGGTAAACCGTGCAGCCGGCTGCGAAAAGAACGCGGAAAAGATAGCCGAGCTTGCCGTTGAGTATCTTAAAGACGACATGCTTGCGGCGAAAAGCTTTAAGTGCGAGGCAAAGCGCAGCGATAAAAGCTTTCCTATGACGAGCATAGAGCTTGCACAGTTCGTCGGCGGCGAGCTTGCCGAGGCGTATCCCGACTGTGAGGTCGATGTGCATTCTCCGGAGCTCACGGTCCATGTTGAGGTGCGGGACCTTGCCGCCTATGTCCACGCTGCCCCGACTCCGGGTGCCGGCGGTATGCCGGTGGGTGCAAACGGCGTTGCGGTAACGCTGCTGTCCGGAGGCATCGACAGTCCGGTATCGACATACATGATAGCAAAGCGCGGCGTGCGCCTTATACCGGTGCACTTTTTCTCGTTCCCGTATACATCCGAGCAGGCAAAGCAGAAGGTCATAGAGCTTGCACGGCTGCTTACGGTGTACTGCGGGAAAATGACCGTTGAGGTCGTGCCGTTTACGCATATTCAGGAGGAGATACGCGCCAAGTGCGACGAGGATTATTTCACGCTCATCATGCGCCGGTTTATGATGCGCATCGCGCAGAGGATAGCCGAGGCAAACGGCGCCAAAGCTATTGTAACGGGCGAAAATCTCGGTCAGGTGGCAAGCCAGACCATGGAGGCGATGGCGTCCACGCAGGCCGTCACCGAGCTTCCGGTGCTTCAGCCGCTCATAGGCATGGACAAGGAGGAGATCGTCCGCCACGCACGCAGGATCGGCACATTCGATACCTCGATACTGCCGTATGAGGACTGCTGCACGGTGTTCACGCCCAAGCATCCCAAAACAAAGCCCAAGCTTGAGGATGTCGAGCGGATAGAAGCAGCTCTGGACATTGATGCGCTCGTGGATGAGGCGTATGCCGGCATCGAAAGAATAAAGGTAGGCGAATAAACTTGGAAAAGGTATATAATGCTGAGATACTCTCCGTCGGAACGGAGATACTTTTAGGTCACACGACCAATACCGATGCCCGCGACATATCGCTTATGCTGTCCGAGATCGGGATCAATGTAAAATACCATACCGTTGTCGGCGACAATCCGCAGCGCCTCGCCGACTGCATAGAGATAGCCCGCTCGCGCGCGGATATCATCATCTCGACAGGCGGTCTCGGACCGACCTGCGACGATCTTACAAAGCAGATACTTGCAAGCTCGTTCGGACTTGAGCTGAGGATGAACGATTACGAGAAGGAATGCCTGTACGATTATCTCACCAACAAGGGCTACAGCAGGGAGATGACGGAAAATAACCTGAAGCAGGCGATGCTTCCGGAGGGCTGCACGGTGTTTCACAACAACTGGGGCACGGCTCCGGGCTGCGCGTTCAAGGCTGCCGACGGTACGATAGTCCTCATGCTGCCGGGACCCCCCAAGGAATGCAATGCGATGTTCCGCGCCTGTGCGATGCCGTTTCTCAGGTCGCTTTCCGACGAGCTGATAGTCTCCCACTCCATTCATGTTTTCGGAATGTCGGAAAGCGCGGTGGACCAGGTGTTCCGCGATGAGATGAACGCGATGACAAATCCCACCATGGCGCCCTATGCCAAGGAGGGCGACTGCCTGCTGCAGATCACGGCAAAGGCCGAGAGCGCTGAAAAGGCCGAGGAGATGATGAAGCCCGTCATCGAGCACGCCTGCTCGGTGCTCGGCGATGTCGTTTTCGGCATAGATGTCGATACCGTTGAGGAGAGCGTCATGCGGCTTCTCAAGGAAAACAAAATGACCTTTGCGGCAGCCGAGAGCTGCACGGGCGGGGAGCTTGCAAAGCGCTTTACCGATATGCCGGGAGCCAGCGAATTCTTTCTCGGCGGCGTTACTACCTATACGAACGAGGCAAAGGTAAAGCTGCTTGGGATATCTCCCGAGCTCATCGGGGAGAAAACGGCGGTAAGCTATGAGGTGGCAAAGGAGATGGCGGAGCGGGTGCGCATGCTTCTCGGCAGCGATATGGGCATAGGCGTTACCGGACTTGCAGGTCCCGACGGCGACGGCGTACACGAGGTGGGCACCGTTTTCGTGTCACTTGCTACAAAAGACGCGACCTTCGTACGCGAGCTCCATGTCGGCGACAGGCGGCCGCGCAGTTATGTCCGCAGAGTTTCCGGAAACTATATTTTTGATATGATGCGCAGGTATATGCAGGGACTTGAGGTCATAGCGGAATAAAATAAGCCGTCGAGGCTGTAATAATGTAATAATAAAAAAGCGAGGCTCGAGCCTCGCTTTTTTCATTTGAGCTTCTTTTCAAGCAGCACTAAATTCACTCCGTCGATGCCGTTAAAAACGCAGGGAGCGATATCTGCCTCGCGGTAGCCGAGACGCTTATACATGGCGCGGGCGACCGCGTTTTTCTCGTTTGTGTCAATGCGCAGAGTCGTGCACCGGCGCGAGAGTGCATACTTTTCGTAAAAGCCGACAAAGCGCTTGCCTATGCCGCCGCCGGAGCACGCGGGATCCACGACCAGCGTGTGCAGAACACATATCCTGTCATCGCCGGCTTTAAATTTCCACGCTGCATCCCTGTACACATCGACCTGCGTTTTGTTTATTATCGCCGCCGCCTTCACTTTTCCGTCCTCATCGAGCACGAACAGGTCGCGCCTGCGCAGAGCGGCCTCGGCGGTCTCTCGCGTGGGGTAAACATTTCTTGCCCAGCCTATTACCGCACTGCCGTTTTCCTCGGCGGTGTGGATACTGTCGTAAATTCCGACTACTGCTTCAATGTCAGCGGGCCTTGCCTCTCGAATCATATTTTTCCTCAATCAGTCTGTATAGTATTTTTGCAACGCCGTTATCGTCGTTTGCCGGACAGATAATATCGGCAGCCGCACGGCAGCGCTCTCCGGCGTTTTCTACCGCGACTCCTACTCCGGCAAAGGTGAGCATATCCGCGTCGTTATCGCCGTTTCCGAACGCGGCGACGCACTCGCGCGGTACATTGAGCTCGCGGCACAGCCGCCTGAGAGCCGCGCCCTTGCCGGCATCCGCATCGGCTATCTCGATGAGCCTCGGCGACGAGCTTGTCACATACGCCCGCGTAAGGCTCCCGGCTCTCTCCCAGAGCATGGCCTTATGCTCCGGTGACCGGCACATAATGTCGATACTGTCCAGCCGCCCCGCACTTTCGAGCATAAACGCCCGCATGTCCTCCACCGGCAGACGGGTGGTTTTTACATAGGAGACATATCTCGGCGAGCAGCCGTACCGCACGGGGTCTTCCATATACCGTGCGTCGCAGTAAGCCTGTCCGTCAATGAAGGCCTCCATCAGCTCTCCGTCAAAAAGCTCCAATATCCGGACGGTCTCATCCGGATGCAGAGTAAGGCTCATTATCCTCTCGCCGCTCGGGTTAAGTACGACTGCGGCTCCGTTTGATGTTATGGCATACCGTACGCCCGGTATCCCGCATACGGCATTCGGCAGGGAGTTAAACGCTCTGCCCGAGGCGATGACGACTTCGATACCGGCATCTATCGCCGCCATTATCGCGCTCTCCGTCTCAAACGAAAGGCTGCCGTCACTCATAAGCGTTGTGTCGTCAAGATCGAGAGCAGCAAGCCTTATACTTTCAACTTCCGCCATATCAGTAAACTATTCCTATCCTGCGCGTCAGCATCTCAAGCGCATGACTGCTCCCGCCGACGCATTTTTCGCCGTCGAGCGCCCATGTAAGCTTTTTGAGGCACTCTATCTCCACTCTGTCGGTACGGCAGAACGAGATGAGCTCATTGTTGAGGTTCTGGCTGCCGAGGGCATTTATCGTCGCCTGAAGCTCCGCCGGAGAGGTCGGGCGGCGGATGAGCAGGACCTCGAACAGCCCGTCGTCCGCAACGACCTTCTGACCGAAGAAGTCGAGCGCTCCGGCAAGCTCGCTTGAGGATGCGACTATTCCGAAGATGTACTCGCCCTCCTTGGTCTCGCCGTTTATCGTAATGCGCAGATGCTCGCTCTGTATCTTTGCAATATCCTTCATGCCGTCGAGCACATACGCATAAAAGCCAAGCTTGTTTTTGAGCCGCTGCGGGGTGGTATACGGCAGCCATGTGAACGCGCCGAAGTCTGCGGCATTTATGAAATACTTATCTCCCAGCTTGCCGACATCTATCCTGTGCTCGGTGCCCGTAACTATACGCTTTGCGGTTTTTGCTATGTCGCAGCTTATGCCGTGGAAATCCGCAAAGTCGTTCGTTGAGCCGGACGGCATATAGCCTATGGGGATATCGAGCCCCGCACTGACCATGCCGGAGGCGACCTCGTTCATCGTGCCGTCGCCGCCGGAGCAGCATATCATGTCATAGCCGGCACCGTATGCCCTGACATACTCGGCGGCGTCGCCCCTGCCGCGCGTGGGATACAGGCTCACGCGGTAGCCCGCGTCCATGAATGTTCCGGTGACCTCGGCGATATTCCTCATCATTTCGCCCTTGCCGGCGACCGGATTTACTATGAGCATCATCTGTTTGCGGGCATCCGGCATCTGCCTTGAGGGCGCGGCAGGCGTCTCGGATTTCGAGTCTGAGCGGGCCTTGTCAAAGCGCTCGTACTCGGTCTTCACCGTTTCGTATATCGTCTGCGCCGCGGTAAACGGGAAATCCTTTTCGCGGTTGCGCACCATCTCCATGGGATCCACCGCCCCGCTGAGACAGGTATCGACAAGGTGCACCATGCCCGAGGCGGTATCCGCCTCAAGCGCATAGGAGTTTCCGGTCATGAACTCGATATTGCGGCTCTCGCAGCCGGGGACCGCGTCGATATACAGTATGGGCAGACGCTTCATGACGGCTTCGGTGGTGCTCAGTCCGCCGGCCTTCGTTATGATGAGGTCGGCTGCGTCCATGTAAAGGCTCATCTTATCGGTAAAGCCGCATATTTTTATCCGGATATCGTCTCCGGTCAGGAATTGCAGATCCCTTTCAAGCTGGTGATTGCTGCCGCATACGATAACGAGATCATCGTTTTCGCCGAGAACCTCGCCTATCTTCATCGCAATGCTGCGTATCGGACCGCAGCCCATGCTTCCGCAGCACAGCAGCAGCATTCTGCCCTCCTCGCTCATGCCGAGGGCACGCTTTGCCTTCGCCTTTTCGGTGCGCCGGCAAAACTCCTCCCTGACCGGTATGCCCGATGCGACTATCTTGCCGGGCATTATGCCCTGCGCGGCGAACTCATCGCGAAGCTTTTCGTGCGGGATGAAGTACTTGTCCGCGTCTATCTCGGAAACGCCGGGCGAGCAGGTGTAGTCCGTTGCGACGAAAAAGCTCGGGATGTTTATCTCCCGGTTTATCCTCAGCTCGGTCATCATCATTGCGGCAAATATATGCACGCTTATGACGGCATCGTAGCTGCCGCTGAACAGCTTTTTGCACAGCTCATCGGCACCCTTGACATTCTGCTCGTAAAGACCGCGGTTCTGCGGCATCATCTCGCTTATGCGGTAGCCCGCACCGTACAGGTGGGGAGCATACTTATATGCCAGCTCATGCCCGCGGCTTATAAACTCCGCGCGCGCCTTGGGCAGGAAATCGAGAGCGTTTACTACATCGCACCGGCTTCCCATTTTCTCAAAATACTCGCAGATCGCGGACGCGGCACTGTTGTGCCCTCCGCCGGTGCTGCAGCTCAATATAAGTACCTTCACGCCTTTTCGGCCCTCCTCTTTCTTCTCTGCTCGAGCATAACGAGCCTCGGTCTGTTATACCTCTGTATGATTATAAACGGCAGATTGCCGAAAATATTATACACCAGCCAGAAGACTGCCGCCCACGGCGAGCGCCAGAACGAAAATATGCCGAGTGACAGAACTATCAGCGCCCAGTGGACGCACTCGGCAACGCAGGTCTCCTTGATGAGCATATCCATGCCCTGCTCCCTGGCTGCCGACATTTTCTTTTTCACCATGTCGGGCATTATTCTGCTCATATCCGGAAGCCGGTCCTTCCAGTGCTTTATACCGAGCTTTTCATAAGTCCTTCCGCCCTTTTCCCACTGCGCGGCACGGTACGGAAACTTTTCCGCATCAAAGTGTGCCCTCGGCAGCGCCTGCCCCAGAAAATGTGACAGTATGCCAAGTGCGGCTATATACAGCACCGCATAAAGAAAGCTCATTTGTTCCCTCCGTGAATTTTATTGCCGTTTCGATCCGTGATCAATACCTTCATATTTTAGCGACATTTTAAATTCCCGTCAAGTTGCCGGCGATACACATAGCGCCGCAAGTGTCCGTAATCTTGACGGTATACGCAGAAAATTTACAGTTTATTAATTACTCTGCCTCATGAAATCCTTATAATACGCAAGGCTGTTTTGTGCCCATAATTTTTGCGGGAGTGAATACCATGAAAAATAATTACGATGTTGCGATAATCGGCTGCGGTACTGCCGGCATTTTTGCCGGATATGAGCTTATCGCCCGCCATCCGGAGCTGAAGATCTGTGTGCTCGATCAGGGCGGCGACATATACTCGCGCCACTGTCCCATCGTTGCGGGAAAGGTCAGGGAATGCATCCATTGCAGCGTGTGCGATACGATGTGCGGCTTCGGCGGCGCGGGCGCATTTTCCGACGGCAAATATAACTTCACGACCCAGTTCGGCGGCTGGCTGACCGATTTTATGGATGACGACGAGGTCATGGAGCTTATAAACTATGTCGACACGGTCAATATGAAATACGGCGCTACCGACAAGACCTTTTCTACCGACACGCCCGAGGCGAGAGCTCTCGAGCGCGAGGCGCTCAAATACGACCTGCATCTTCTGCAGGCAAAGGTAAAGCACCTCGGAACGGAGAACAATCTCCGCATCCTTCAGAATATGTACGAGGACCTGCGCAAGGTCATAGAATACCGCTTCCGCACCGAGGTCATTTCGATAGACCGTGCGGATAACGGCTATGAGCTTGCACTCAGAAACGGCGACGCGATAGGCTGCTCATACCTCGTCGTCGCGCCCGGCAGAAGCGGCGCGGAGTGGTTCTCAGAGCAGTGCCGCAAGCTCGGCGTTAAGCTCATAAACAATCAGGTCGATGTCGGTGTTCGCGTTGAGCTGCCGGCAACGGTGTTTGAGCATATAACCGATGTCGTCTACGAGTCGAAGCTCATATACCGCACCAAGCAGTACGGCGACAAGGTCCGCACCTTCTGCATGAACCCCTACGGTCATGTTGTCGCGGAAAATGTAGAGGGCATAAACACCGTCAACGGTCATTCCTACTCCGATCCTGCGCTCAGAAGCGCGAATACAAATTTTGCGCTTCTGGTATCGAACCGCTTCACCGAGCCCTTCGATCAGCCCTACCGCTACGGCAAGCACATAGCCTCGCTGAGCAATATGCTCTCCGGCGGAGTTCTGGTCCAGCGCTTCGGCGATCTCGTAAAGGGCGTTCGCACAAACGAGCACCGTCTGGCACAGTCCTACACCCGTCCCACGCTCACCGCAGCGGTCCCGGGCGATCTGAGCCTTGCGCTCCCCAAGCGGCAGCTTGACGATATAATCGAAATGATCTATGCTCTGGACAAGATCGCTCCGGGCACTGCAAATTACGACACGCTCCTGTACGGTGCCGAGGTCAAGTTCTACTCCTCGCGCCTTGAGCTCTCGGATGAGCTGGAAACGAAGTTTTCAAACTTCTTCGCCATCGGCGACGGTGCGGGCATTACCCGCGGACTCGCTCAGGCGGCGGCCTCCGGCGTCAAGGTCGCGCAGGTCATATCCGAGCGCCTCGGCAAATAAGACTTAAAAACCGCTCCGACCGGAGCGGTTTTTGCGCTGTCAAACTATTTTTTCGGTTTCAAAGGTGCTCTCGATAACGGCAAAGCCCGCACGATTTTGCGTGTTTACAGTCCATATGCTTATTCCGGCAAGTCCGTATTCCCGCACGAGAGCAAGGCGCGCGGCCGTGCTTCTTGCGTCCTCGAACCACACCTCATGCTTTACCCCCGAAGGGTCGGTATAGTTAAAATACGGCGCCTTCGCCGTGTCGTCAAATTTTATCTGCGCGAATACCGACGCTGCGAGATCCGCGGCTGCGGCGTTTGATATGACGGACGCGGGCTGACCCTGCCGCCACGGCAGGCTCCAGTTGTAGCCGTAGTTTGAAAAGCCGAGCAGTATCTTTGACGGCGGAATTTTCGTCACCGCGTATTCTATCACCCTCCGCATCTCGTTCACCGGCGACACCGCACGCGGTGAGGAGTAGGTATAGCCCCACTCGTAGGTCATGATGACGACGCGGTCGCAGAAGCTGCCGTGGCGGTCATAGTCGTGCGCGGTGTACAGCACGCCGTACTGCTCGTCGGATACCTTCGGGGCAACGGTGCTCGAAAGTATATAGCCGTCAGCGTGCAGCACCTCGCTTGTGCGCTTCAAAAAGGCATTATAGCTCTCGCGGTCATAGGGCTGAACATACTCGATGTTGAGATTGACTCCGTAGTAGCCGCGGCTGCGCAGTACGGCTGATATGTTTTCCATCAGGGCATCCTGTGCGGCCGTGTCCGTAAAAATGCTGTGGGCAATATCTCCGGAAAATCCGCCGTTTACGCCGATGTTCGTCAGCGTCAGCAGGGGAGCGCAGCTGCTTTCCCATGCCGCCTTTATCATCTGCTCATCCGATATCGGCGTTATGCCGCCGAGAGCGTCAATGTGCCACGAAAACGGGCACAGGTATGTAAGCTGCGGCAGTACCTCGCCGAGCGTCTGCGCGCCGATGCTCGGGTAGGCATAGCCGTTTATCTCGATGCTGCCGTCGGGACTGCCGCCGTCGGGTATGACTATCGCCTGACCTATACTCAGCCGCGAGGGGTCGGCAAGCTGGTTGAGCTGCGAAAGCTCCTGCACCGTGCTGCCGCTGCTTTTTGCTATCGAATACAGGCTGTCTCCCCGCCTGACAATATAAATTCTCATACCATCACCTCGGTATATGGTATGACCGCTGAGTGCCGTTATTTCCTTTTTGCCGTTGACAGCGCAGCTTAAACGATGTACGCTCAAAGAAAATGCGAGGTGAGCGCAATGAGAATAATAAAAAAATGGATAGGACGGCAGCCGGAGACCGCCGGTGAGGTCAGACTTCTGGAGGTTACACAGGCCGAGATGTTCGAGCAGATGTACCCGCTTTTAGGGCAGCTCGCCCTGCACGCCACGAGCGGGCACGATGTTGACTACCGCCTGTATTTCATCTGCGAAAACGGGCGCAGAGTGCTGCCGGTGGATAAGCCAAGCGTTATGAGCGGCGCCTTCAATGGCGGTGTAAACCCGCTCGTTGAATGCGAGATAACACCGGCTGAGAACATTTCCGAGCTCGTTGACACAGAAAATCTTCTCCCTGCCGTTGAAGCAAGCGAATATCTGTTCAAATAGTAAAAACCGGAGCAAACGCTCCGGTTTTCGTTATGAATACGAATACAGCAATAAGCAGGCTCGCTCCGCAGATGAGCTCCCATTTCACTTTTCGGCTGCGATTATCATTGTACTCAGCATTTTTGCCACCGTTTTTCCCGAGTCGGCATCGACCGCCTCCGCCTCGGTCACCGTCAGTGTTTTACCGCTTTTCACCACGCTGCCGGCTACCGTCAGGCGTTTGCCCGTCATCGGACGCATAAGGTTCATTTTGAACTCAACACTCATAACATTGCAACCCTCGGGAGCCGTGCTCATCGCGGCATAGCCGCAAGCGACATCGGCGACGGTGCTTATCACTCCGGCGTGCATAAAACCGTTCTGCTGGGTAAGATCGGGTCTGCTGACGCATGAAATAACGACCTTACCGTTTTCAACGCTCTCGAGGCTTGCCCCTATCGTTGAAAGAAAGCTCTGTTTTGCAAAGCTTGTCGCTATTCTTTCGTAAAGCTTTCCGTTTTCCACTGTGGTACATCCTCCGTTCTCTGTTTTTAAAGGTGCATTGTCTTGCATTCCTCTGCTGCGTATTATATAATCGGAGCATACATAAGTAAAATTGATATTTTTTATTTTAATATGCGAAAAGGTTATATAAATGTACAGATATATTGCTTTTCTAAAGATAACGGAGGCAGGCAGCTTCACAAAAGCGGCTAAGCTTCTGGGATATACTCAGCCGGCGCTGAGCCAGATGATAGCTTCATTGGAGAAAGAGCTTTCCATGAAGCTGCTTTACCGATCACGCCACGGCGTTCGTCTTACACCCGAGGGTGAAAAGATGATCGCACCTATACGGGACGCCGTCACGCAGTTTGAGCTTATGAAGCAGACAGCCGGCGAGCTCTGTGGGCTCGAAACCGGCACTGTCAGGATCGGAACGGTGTCCAGCATTTCCTGTCACCTGCTGCCCGCTGTCATAAAGGATTTTTGGAGGGTACACCCCAACATTGAGATCATTCTTCATCAGGGCGATTATTCGAGCATTCAGGAATGGGTGCAAACCGGCTTTGTCGATTTCGGCTTCGTAAATCCCCACGCAGTCAAGGGACTCGAAACTACTGCCGTGATCCGCTCCGACGAGTTCAGGGCGGTGCTTCCGCGCGGGCACGCCCTCGCGCAGCGCAGGTCGGTCATGCTTGAGGAACTGGCACAGGAGCCATTCATTCTTCTCGAGGAGGGCTCGTACAGTGAGCCGCTCGAGGCGTTCAGTGCCGCGGGAATCACTCCGAATATACGGCTGCGCGCACATGACGACTATTCCATTATGTCCATGGTCGAGCAGGGGTTCGGATTCTCGATTCTGACCGAACTGGTGCTGAAAAAGACGGGATACGACATAGTCTCCGTGCCTATAGTCCCGCCAATAATCAGAACCATGAGCATAGTTGTAAAGGACAAGCGGGCGCTCGCGCTGGCAAGCCGTAAGTTCATAGACTGCATCACGGAGAATATCGGGCATATGCCCTGAATGCACAAAACTCCGGTCGTTCAGACCGGAGTTTTTCCGTTTGTATCGCCTTTATCATCCGATACCGCCAAGGGCGGCTCCGGCAATCAGCGCGATGAGCGCACAGGCACAGTAGACATATTTGCCCATGGGATAATACCAGCTTCCTATCGGCTTTCTCGCGCCGAGATTCACGCTCTCAAGCACGAGCTTCTTGCCACCGACCCAGAAAAACATGATCGCCGCAAGCAGCGCGCCCAGCGGGCAGATGTAAATGGACACGATATCCATCCACTGCGATACTATTGCCTGTATGCACAGCGCGGCACCACAGCCGATGACATGGATAACGGCAGTTGCGTGAACGCGCCTGAGTCTGAACTTTTCCTGCAGGAACGCCACCGGCGCTTCATAGAGATTTATTATCGAAGTCAGACCGGCAAAGGCGACGCAGACGAAAAATGCCATGCCGACTATGCGTCCGCCCGCCATGCCGTTTATGACATTGACGAGGTAGATGAACATGAGACCGGGACCTCCGGAATCAAGCTGCGCACCGCCCGTAGCCATGGCGGGGATTATGACAAACGCCGCAAGCAGTGCCGCCAGAGTGTCAAACACCGCAACATTGCGCGCCGAGGACGGGATGCACTCATCCTTGCTCAGATAAGAGCCGTAGATAACGCTGCCGTTGCCTGCGACCGAAAGCGAGAAAAACGCCTGACCGAAGGCGTAGATCCACAGCTTCGGCTCTGCAAGACCCTCGGGATCTATCGTGAGGATATACTTATAGCCCTCAGACGAGCCCGCGAGCGTGAAAACATACACACCCAGCGCAATAAACAGCACAAACAGTATCGGCATCATGAGCTTGTTGGCCTTTTCTATGCCGTCGGCTATGCCGAAGGACATGATGGCAAAGCTTACGGCGATGGCGATGATTATCCAGAGGTTTGCGCCCCACGCGCTTGCCGTCGCGCCGAAGGTGCCGGCTATGAGATCCATGTCCTGTCCCATTTCGAGCAGCTCGCCGGAAAAGGACATGAAGGTGTACTTGAATATCCAGCCCATGACGCAGGTGTAGCCGATCGCAAGCGCCATCGAGCCGAGGATAGGCAGATAGCCTATGCGTTCGCCCAGCCTGCGATTACCGTATCTCAGCTCGGTGCACATTCCGAACGAGCCCATAGGTCCGGCTCCTCCCGCTCTGCCGAGGGCAAACTCACCTATAACACCGGTGGATGCTATCAGCGTCACGAAGATGAAGTACGGAATGAGAAATGTCAGTCCTCCCCAAGTGGACACCAGCATGGGAAAGCGCCATATGTTTCCCATTCCCACCGCGGAGCCTATGCATGCGATTATAAATCCGCTGCGGCTGCGGAAGCCGTCGCGCGTGTGATGCGAGTCGTTTCTCTCCATTGCTTTTTACCTTGCTCTCTCTTTTTTTGATACACCGGTCAATACTATAACATTGACTGCTCGGCAAAGTCAAGAAAAGCCCCCTGATGTGATCGTTATCCTACATCAGGGGGACTGCCATTGACTTTTTCCGTTCCCGTTCAAGCGCCGGAGGGTAAATTTTTATGAGACCCTTTGGAGATACAGATCACTGCCGTCGTTGTAATAGCCGTACATCATCGTCTCCCGGTAGCCTAACTGCCACGGCTGCCCGATAA
The DNA here is from genome assembly GCA_963640555.1 of Phascolarctobacterium succinatutens. Taxonomy (GTDB): domain Bacteria; phylum Bacillota; class Clostridia; order Oscillospirales; family Oscillospiraceae; genus F23-B02. The sequence continues at coordinate 11,881 of CAVHZB010000011.1, read as the reverse complement.
ATCCGCCGTCGCCGTCGGCGGGCACGAGAGTGACGCTTTCGTTGTCGAAATACCATGAGCCCTTCGACGGGAAGCCAGACTGCTCGGCATAATAGGTGTCGTCATCGTACAGAGTGATGCGCGTCTGACCGTCATCGGACTCCCATGTGCCGATGAGCGTGACCTTATAGTTTAAATACTTGCCGCGGAAAAGCCTGCGCGTGCCGCTGTCGGAGGTCAGTGTGAGAATATCGAGCTTCGTACCGTCGCCGTGCGAAAGGCTCACGGTGTAAACGGTGCCGTCATCGAGCGTTATCTCATTTGCGGCGGTGGGTCTCCATGTGCCGAGCTGTGCGAGCTTTCCGGAGTAGATACCGTCGTCGCCGAAGGTGAGCAGCTGACTGGTGTCGGCGTCGGTCCATGTATCGACTATCGCGTCGACGAGCTCCTGCGCACCGTCAACGGTCGAGACCGAGGCCTTGAATGCCAGAGCATCCGCCTCATACGGAGTCAGCGAAGAAAGCATGCTGCCGGTTCCGGAGCTGAGCGAGAAAACAGTCGACTCGCTCCATGACCATATGTTAGAGCTGCGTCCGACATTCCCGCATTCGTAAGCCGTGACTGTGGTGCCGGCGGGGCAGGTAACATCATCTGAGGTAGTTTCGTATCCGATATAGAACAGGTAATCTTCAATGCCGTCGCTGTCCGAATCTCCGCTGACGACGCTCGTGACGAACGGAAACTGAGATATATTCTCCGCCAGAGCGGGCAGCATGTCCTGAGGAACATCGGGCATGAGCTCGTCATAGCCGATGCCGTCAAGCTGTACAACGGGTATGAGCTCAAGCTGCCGGAGATACGAGTTATACTCCTCCTCGGTAGCCGTATTACCCTCAACGGAGTAGCTGCAATTAAAGTAATTGAGCCCGTTGTCGCCGAACTCATAGTCGCGCGAAACGGAGGCACAGTAGTCGTGCGCCTGTCCGTCGAAGCAGAAGGTGGTCACGCTGTCCTTGAATTCGTTTGTCGCGTAGATCCTTTTGTTCGCGTTCGAATAGCTCATCTCAAGCGTGCCGACGCCCCAGTTGAACAGGATCTGAATGTGCGTATCCATGTGTCCGCCGGGCAGGAGCACCCAGAAATCATGCGGGTCTCCGGGGTATCTTATCATCCAGTCGGCGGTGCCGTCGCAGTCGTAGTCATAGCGATAGAAAACGGGCTTGAAATCGCCGAACTCGCGCAGCTTTGCGAGCATGTATACATACATGCGCTCGGTGGCATCGTTCAGCAGCTCCGCGCTGCCCGATGCCTTGTTGGGTGAGACTATTTTTGCGGAATTGCAGCCGCACAGACCGAGCACCATCACAAGCGCCATAAATGCGCACAAAAATCTTTTCATCAGTAGGCTACACCCCAGTAGATCATGTGCTTTGCCTTTTTGCCGCAGATCGGGCAGGTATCGCCGAGGTTTTCCTGCTTGAAGGGGATGCAGCGCGAGGACATGCCCGCCTGCTCCTTCATCTTCATTTCGCACTCAAGCTCGCCGCACCACATGGTCTTTATGAAGCCGCCCTTTTCCTCCTGAAGCTGCTTTGCCTCCTCAAGAGAGTGAGCCTCAAAGATGTGCTCGTCGAGATTCTTCTTTGCCTTGTCGAACAGACCCTGCTGCACGGCATCGAGCAGGACGGGGATCCTCGCCTCAAGCTCGCCGATGTCCACGGTGAGCTTCTCGCCGTTATCGCGCCTTACCGCAACGCAAACGCCGTTTTCAATATCGCGGGGGCCGAGCTCAATGCGCAGGGGAACGCCCTTCATTTCATACTGTGCGCACTTCCAGCCGAGGCTGTTGTCACTGAGGTCTATCTTGACCCTGATACCGGCTGCCTTGAGACGGGCGTAAAGCTCGTTTGCCTTTTCGGTAACGCCGGGCTTATGCTGCGCAACGGGAACCACGATCACCTGTACGGGCGCTATACGCGGAGGCAGAACGAGCCCGTTGTTGTCGCCGTGGGTCATGATGATGCCGCCGATGACGCGGGTGGAAAGACCCCATGAGGTCTGGTGAGGATACTGCTGCTTGTTTTCGCGGTCGGTGAAGGTGATGTTGAACTGCTCGGCAAAGCCGGTGCCGAAGTAGTGGCTCGTACCGGATTGGAGCGCCTTGTGGTCGTGCATCATGCACTCGATGGTGTAGGTGTTAACGGCTCCGGCAAATTTCTCCTTCTCGGTCTTGTTGCCGCGGATGACCGGCATTGCAAGGTAATTTTCGCAAAGGTCCGCATAGACCTCAAGCTGATGCAGCGTTTCCTCGCGCGCCTCGGCCTCCGTTTCGTGCAGCGTGTGTCCCTCCTGCCAGAGAAATTCCCTGCCGCGAAGGAACGGACGGGTCGTCTTTTCCCAGCGCAGAACGGAGCACCACTGATTGTAGAGCATCGGCAGATCGCGCCACGAATGCACCGTGTGGCTCCAGTGATCGCAGAAAAGAGTTTCGGAGGTCGGACGGATGCACAGCCTCTCGGTTAGCTCCTCCGAGCCGCCGACCGTGACCCATGCGCACTCGGGCGCAAAGCCCTCGACATGATCCTTCTCCTTCTGCAGAAGGCTTTCGGGAATGAGCATGGGCATGGAAACATTCTCGTGTCCGCCCTCCTTGAACATCCTGTCAAGCTCCCTCTGGATGTTTTCCCAAATAGCGTAACCGTAAGGGCGCAGGATGAAAAGTCCCTTAACGCCGGAGTAATCGACAAGCTCCGCCTTGGTGCACACATCGGTAAACCACTGTGCGAAGTCCTGCTCCATATCGGTTATCTGTTCAACCTTTTTGTCCTTTGCCATTATCATGATTCTCCTTTTGACATAATAACTGAATTATTTTATAGGACTTAAATCGGCTTGTCAATAGCGCACCGCCGTCGTAACGGCATCATAACACATAAAAAATCTTGACTGTAGTGTACTTTTTGTCTATAATAATATAGATTTGGTATGCAAGTATAAAAGTACGGAGGTGACGCGTATGAACAGGCAGCGCTATATGGCGGAGCTGTCCAAGCTTCTGGCATTCATGTTCAAGGAGGATAAGGAAGACATTCTTGCCCAGTACAACAGAATGCTCGACGAGGCGGAGGACGAGCAGGCAATGCTCGAAGGCTTCGGCTCTCCTACAAAGCTGGCGGTTACGATTTCCCGAACATATAAGCGCAGTGAGCGCAAGCTCTCGGTCGAGGCAGATTCCAAGAACGGCAGTGACACCGGCGTGAGCACCGCGCCGTCTGCACCCGCAGCCGCGAGAGTGAAGGAGCCCGAACCGGAACCGGAGAAAACTCTTTCATATGCAGATATAATCGAGGAGATCCGCCGCGAAAAGGCACTGGAGGAGGGCATAGAGTATAAGCCCATATTCTTTAACGAGCCTGAGCCGGAACCGGTGGTGCCCGCGGTCGGGGAAGAACCGCCGGCAGAGGAAACGGCCGTGGAGATGCCCGCAGAAGCAGAGGCACCGGCAGAGACCGAGACACCGGCGGAAGCCGAGCCCGAAGCCGAACAGCCGGAGGATATCCCAGCAGAGGAGGCTCCTGAGGAAGCCGAGCCCGATGCAGAGGAAGAAGCTCCCGAAACGCAGGAGCAGACCGAGACTGACGCGGCCGCCGGGGAAGAAGCTCCGCCGGAAGCCGAGTCTGAGTCCGAGCCTGAGGAAGCCGAGCCTGAGGAGGAACCGTCCGAGGAAGATGCGGAGGACTGCTCAGAGGACGGCGGCGATGCACCTGAGGATGAGGCTCCCAAGGACGAGAGTGAGGAGATATTTGCCGAGCTTGAGAAGGCGGAGCAGCCTGAGGAGGAAGCTCGGTACGAGACCAATGCCGCACTTCTGGTGCTTTACCTCATATTCGCCATACCCGTTGGGATCGTTCTTGTGGCGGCAGCCGCCGTGCTGGGGCTTCTGCTGCTGGCGTTCGGCATAGGACTGATCGCCGCTGCGCTGAAGGTAGTCGGCTTTGCGTTTTCAATGTTCAATATATTCGCCGACATTATGATGTGCGCGGGTGCATCACTCATAGCGCTTGCCGTTGCGCTCATCGTTATCTGGCTTGGACTTATCATGCTCTTCAAGGCGATAGGCGGTATAATAAACTGTCTGAAGGCGCTTGGCAGAAGCATCTGTGTCAGGGAGGTGTCCGTTAATGAGTAGAGCATGGAAGATAATGTCCACCATCGCGATCATCGCGTTTATTCTGGGCGCACTGTGCATACTCGCGGGCGTTGTCACCGGCGGCGATATGCAGCGCATACAGGATGTTTTCTCGGCGGCGTACAGTATCGAGGATAAGCTCAACGCCATAAGAGGACTCATCGGTATATCGGCTCTTAACTGAAAAACGAAAAACAAAGGACGGCTTTTCTGCCGTCCTTGCGCTTTTATACAGAAACGGGACACCGTGAACAGTAAAATTCTATATGCCGCCCCCTTTTCAAGGCGTTGTGCATTTGGTATAATGGTGCGAATGAAGATGAGCTTTTACAGCCAATAAAAACAGAGAGGACGATTTAAAATGATTTCCCACGGCAAAGAGATCAAGGTATTCACCGGCAATTCCAATCCTGCGCTCGCAAGGGCAATATGCAACCAGCTTTTCAAGAATCTCGGAGAATGCAGCTGCTCGCACTTCGCTGACGGAGAGTGCTCCATATCCGTGCACGAGCCCGTCCGCGGTGCTGATGTTTTCATCGTGCAGTCCACCTGCAAGCCCGTTAACGACAACCTCATGGAGCTGCTCGTTATGATCGACGCGGTACGCAGAGCGTCTGCGGGCAGAATAACCGCCGTCATCCCTTATTTCGGCTATGCCCGTCAGGACCGCAAGGCAAAAAGCCGCGATCCCATTTCCGCAAAGCTCGTTGCAAACCTTATCACCGCAGCCGGAGCCGACCGTGTGCTCACCATGGATCTCCATGCCGCACAGATACAGGGCTTCTTTGACATTCCCGTTGACAATCTTTTCGGTGCACCTCTCTTTGCAAAGCATTATATTGATGTTTTCGGCAAGGATAATGACGATGTAATGGTCGTATCTCCCGATGTCGGCAGCACTGCGCGTGCCCGTAATTTCTCCATGAAGCTCGGCTGCAATATGGCTATAGTCGATAAGCGCCGCGAACGGGCAAACCAGTCCGAGGTCATGAATATAATCGGCAATGTCGAGGGCAAGACCTGCATTCTGCTCGACGATATGGTCGATACCGCAGGCTCGCTCGTGGGCGCAGCAAAGGCCATCGTTGAGATAGGCGGCGCAAAGGAGGTCTACGCCTGCGCAAGCCACGGTGTTCTCTCCGGTCCCGCCATCGAGCGCATAGCGGGCAGCACCATAAAGGAGCTTCTGCTGCTCGATACCATTCCTTACCCCGAAAACGCGGAAATGTGCGCGAAGATCAAATATATGTCCGTCGCGCCCGTCTTTGCCGAAGCTATCCAGCGTGTTTACGAGGAGATATCCATTTCCAATCTGTTTGAGTGATAAAAATGTTTATGAATAAAGGCGGGGTGTCGTGGCTTGTCGTTTTCCTCGGCAACCCCGGTCTTAAATATAACGGAACAAGGCACAACGCGGGCTTTATGGCAGCCGATGCAACGGAGAAAAAGCTCGGCGTTAAAATAAACCGTATGCGCTTCAAGGCACTGACTCAAACCGTGGATATAGGCGGACAGAAGGTGCTGCTCATGAAGCCGCAGACCTACATGAATCTGTCCGGCGATGCCGTGATACAGGCGGTCAGGTTCTATAAGCTCCCGCCCGAAAGGGTGATAGTCGTGTCCGACGAAACAGCTCTGCCGGTGGGCAAAATGCGCATTCGCACCGGCGGCTCGGCGGGAGGTCACAACGGTCTGAAAAGCATAATCGCACAGCTCGGAACGGACAGGTTCCCGCGCATACGCCTTGGTGTCGGAGCGCCGCCCCATCCGGATTATGATATGGCCGACTGGGTGCTCGGCGCATTCAAGGGCCAGGATGCGGCGGATATGGAGCTGCTCTCCAGGCAGACGGCTGACGCCGTTGAATGCTATATCACCGAGGGCGCTCAGCGCGCGATGAATAAATTTAACTGACGATCGCAATAAGGGAAAGGACGGATGACATGAAAAAAAGCTGCATAGCAATGCTCCTCGCGGGGGGACAGGGCTCAAGACTCTATGCGCTCACGCAGGATGTGGCAAAGCCCAATATGCCGTTTGGCGGCAAATACCGCATAATAGATTTTCCATTGTCTAACTGCGCAAACTCCGGTATAGATACGGTCGGCGTTTTAACGCAGTACCGTCCGCTTCAGCTAAACAGCTACATCGGCGGCGGGCAGCCGTGGGATCTTGATTCCACCGACGGAGGCGTGTTCATCCTGCCGCCGTACCAGACTGCCGGAGAGACCGGATCGTGGTTCTCCGGCACCGCAAACGCCATTTACCAGAACATCGGCTTTATCGAGATGTACGATCCCGATAATGTTCTCATCCTCTCGGGCGATCACATCTACAAGATGGATTACTCCAAAATGCTTCGTGAGCACATCGAGAAGGATGCCGCGTGTACCATCGCCGTTCTGCAGGTCTCCATGGAGGAGGCCACCCGCTTCGGTATCATGAATCTCGGCGAGAGCGGCTATGTGGAGCAGTTTGAGGAAAAGCCCGAGCAGCCCAAGAGCGATCTCGCCTCGATGGGCATTTACATATTCAACTGGAAGAAGCTCCGCAAGTACCTTGTCGAGGATGAGAACGATCCCGATTCGAGCAAGGACTTCGGAAAAAATATAATCCCCAATATGCTCAAGGCCGGCGAAAAGCTGTGGCCCTACCGCTTTGACGGCTACTGGCGCGATGTCGGCACGATAACGAGCCTTTGGGACGCAAACATGGATATGCTGTCGACGACGCTCATAAACCTCTATGACCCGAGCTGGCCGATACGCTCGAGAAGCGTTGCCCAGCCGCCGCACTATGTCGGCGAGGATGCCGTCGTGGAGCACTCGATAGTTACGGAGGGCTGCATTATAGAGGGCAGTGTTGAAAACTCCGTGCTCTCAAGCTCGGCAGTGGTCGAGAAGGGGGCAAGGGTGCTGTATTCGGTGCTGATGCCGGGCGCGCATGTCGAGACCGGAGCAACGGTGGAGTATGCGATAATCGGCGAGGGCACGGTAATAAAAAGCGGCGCCCATGTCGGTGCCGCGCCGGACGGAAGCGATGAGTGGGGCGTTGCCACCTGCGGTCCGCGCATCACGGTAAGACAGGGTGCGCAGGTCAAGGCCGGCGCCATGATATACAAAAGCGAGGAGGTCTGAGAAATGAGCGATTTTCACGGAATTATCTTTGCCTACGGAGCCGTTCCTGAGCTCGGCGAGCTCGTAAAAAAGCGCACGGCATCGTCACTGCCGTTCTGCGGAAGATACAGACTTATAGACTTTGCTCTGTCCTCGCTGATGAACGCGGGCATACACGATGTCGGCGTTATAATGCGCCGCGACTATCAGTCGCTGCTCGACCACCTTGCAAGCGGCAAGGACTGGGATATGGGGCGCAGAATAGGCGGTCTGCGTATGCTGCCGCCGTTCGGACTTCCCGAATATCACCGCGGCGATTATACCGGAACGATAGAGGCGCTCAACGCCGTTTCGACCTATATAAACGATATAAACGCCAGGTATATCGTCATGATGCACGGCAATACCGCGGCTAATATCGACCTTCGTGCGGCAATACACCAGCATCTGAGAACGGGCACGGAGATAACCGCCATCTGCACCGAGGATACACCCGATTATAATCATCACCGCTATATCGTCGGCGAGGACGGCTTTGCCCGCGCAATGATATTCAACCAGACCACGGCGGGGCAGGGAGCGGCGTCGCTTGAGGCGTATATAATCTCCAAGGAGCTCCTGCTGAGGATGATGGAGACCTGCAGGGCGGAAAATCATTATCACTTCCACCGCGATGCGATAGCGGCTTACCTCGCAAACGGCGGCAGGGTAGGCGTTTATTATCACCGCGGCTACGGTAAGCGTATAATGAGCACACAGTCATACTTTGCGGCGAATATGGATATGCTCAGCGGCGAAAAGCGCGCGGAGTTGTTCCCGCCGGAGCGTCCGGTGCGCACGAAAACGCACGAGGATGTCAGCACATATTATGCCGAGGGCTCGAAGGCATCCAACTGCCTCGTCTCCGACGGCTGCATAATAGAGGGCGAGATAGACAACTGCATCATATCGTCCGATGTCAGGATAAGCAGGGGCGCAAAGCTCAGCGGCTGCGTTGTCATGCGCGGCGCGAAGATAGCCGAGGGCGTTACGATGAAAAATGTTATCGCCGATAAAATTTCCGAGGTATCATCCTTCCAGACCATAATGGGCAGTGAGAAGCTGCCCGTCATCCTGCCGAAAGGCACTAAAATCTAAGCAATTTGAGGCAATAACCTATGTATGTAAATCAGATCTCACGCGATGAGGTGCGCAGCGCGATAGAGGATAAGCTGTGCGCGCATTTCGCGGTAACGGCAAAAACGGCGACCGACGATCAGGTGTTTCAGGCCAGCGCCATCGTTATAAGAGAGATAATGAGCAGGCTTCTCACCGCTCAGGAGACAAAATGCCCGGAGCGCGAGGTGCACTATCTCTCCATGGAGTTTCTCATGGGCAGAAGCCTTATGAAAAACGCCTTCAATCTCGGCATATCCGAGGCACTCACGGGCGCTCTCGAGGATCTCGGCAGAAATGCCGCGGATATATTTGAGGCGGAAAACGATGCCGGACTCGGCAACGGCGGACTCGGCAGACTCGCCGCCTGCTACATGGATTCGCTTGCGACTCTCGGCATACCCGCAACGGGCTACTCGCTGTGCTACGAGCTGGGCATATTCCGCCAGAAGATAGCCGACGGAAAGCAGACCGAGGTAGCCGACGATTGGCGCAGTGCAGCCGAGAGCTGGCTCGTCGCGCGCAACGACGAGGCGGTAGAGGTGCGCTTCGGCGGGAACATCTCGCCCCGCTGGGACAGCTTCGGCAGGTACCACGCCGAGCACACCGGCTATCAGACCGTGACGGCAGTGCCGCGCGATATGCTCATAGCCGGCTACGGCGGCAGCAAGGTCAATATTCTCAGGCTTTGGGATGCCAGAAGCACCAGTGCACTCGATATGTACCTGTTCTCCGAGGGCGAGTATGTAAAAAGCCTTGAGCAGCGCACAATGAGCGAGGTCATCACCAAGGTGCTGTATCCCGCCGACGATCACATCGAGGGCAAGACCCTGCGCCTGAAGCAGCAGTATTTCTTCCTCTCGGCGACCGCTCAGTCAATAATAAAGACCCATATGGCTCGCTTCGGCGATATAAAGAGCTTTGCAAAGCATCATGTTATCCAGATAAACGACACCCACCCCGCGCTCGTTATCCCCGAGCTCATGCGCATAATGATGGATGAGTACGGACTCGGCTGGGATGAGGCGTGGAGCACGGTGAGCGCCTCGGTTGCGTATACGAACCACACCGTTATGAGTGAAGCACTCGAAAAGTGGCCGCAGGAGCTCGTGCAGACGCTTCTGCCGCGCGTTTGGGAGATACTGTGCGAGATAAACCGCCGCTGGTGCGACGATCTTGTTGCTCGCTTCGGCAGCAGCGAAAAGGTCGGCAAAAACCTTATCATCCGAGATGGGCAGGTGCATATGGCAAACCTGTGTCTGGCAGCCTGCTACAAGATAAACGGCGTTTCGGCTCTGCACGGTGAGATACTGAAAACAGACCTGTTTAAGGATATATGCCGGCTCCGTCCCGAGCGCTTTACCTATGTCACAAACGGCATAGACCACCGCCGCTGGCTGGCACAGATAAACCCGAGACTGCACGCTTTTGTCAGTGCCTCGCTCGGCAGTGATGAATATCTTACAAAGCCTGAGCAGCTCATAAGGCTCAAGGAGCTTGCCGGAAATGCCTCGGCTCAGCGCGCGGTAAACGAGATAAAGCTTCAGAATAAACGCGATTTTGCGGAATTTCTCACTAAAAACGACGGGTTTGCCCTTGATACGGACGCAATACTCGATGTTCAGGTAAAGCGCCTGCACGAGTATAAGCGGCAGCTGCTGTGCGCAATGCTCATAACGCGTCTGCAAATGCGGATACACGACGACCCAAACGCAGAATTTACGCCGCGCTCCTTTGTGTTCGGAGCAAAGGCGGCCGCAGGCTACTATACCGCAAAGAGGATAATCGAGCTCATATGCTCGCTGGCCAACGATATAAACCGCGACCCGCTGTGCAGGGGCAGGCTTCAGGTCTGCTTTATGGAAAACTACCGCGTATCGGCGGCGGAGGCGCTTATGCCGGCGGCTCAGGTGTCCGAGCAGATATCAACGGCGGGCAAGGAGGCCTCCGGCACCGGCAACATGAAGCTCATGCTGAACGGCGCCGTCACTATCGGCACGCTCGACGGCGCGAATGTTGAAATGTATGAGCGCCTCGGCGATGAGAACATGTTCCTGTTCGGACTCAGAACAAACGAGGTGAACGCTCTGAAGACCTCCGGCTATGACCCCCAGCGCATCGTGCGGGAGGATGCCGAGCTCGCGGCAGTGCTCGACCGGATAAGCTGCGGCTTTGGCGACGGCAAGAGCTATTCCGACCTCGTGTCTAACCTGCTGTATAACGGCGACCCGTATATGCTGTGCGCCGATTACCGCGACTATGTAAGCACCCATGACAGGATGTACGCGGCAATATCCGATCCGGCAGAGCTTGCGCGCCTGTCGATAGTCAACACGGCTCAGGCGGGGATATTCGCCGCCGACAGAGCGATAAAGGAGTATGCGGAGGGCATATGGGGAATAAAACTGCAGTAGTTATAGGCGCCGTAAATATAGACATTTGCGGCAGACCGGACAGACCGCCGCGCATGAAGGATTCAACTCCCGGCACGGTGAGCTTCAGCCCCGGCGGAGTAGGGCGCAATATCGCGCATAATCTGCGCCTGCTGGGTGTGGATGTAAAGTTCATCGCCGCCATCGGCAATGATGTTTACGGCAGGAGCATATACGAAAGCTGTGTTTCGCTTGGTATGGATATGCACCTGAGCCGCACCATAAACGGCGGCAGGACCTCAAGCTATCTGTATGTGACCGACGAAAACGGAGATATGCTCCTCGGAGTAAACGACACGGATATATCCGCGAGCATAACTCCGGAATATCTCGGACGGCATCTGACGGAGATAAATTCGGCCGATGCCGTTGTGATAGACGCAAATCTGACGCAAAGCACCGTAGCATGGATCGCCGAAAATGTGACTGCGCCGCTGTACGCCGACCCGGTTTCGGTCGCAAAGAGCGAGCGGCTCAGACCGGCGTTTTCAAAGCTCACCGCTTTTAAGCCCAATGAGTACGAAGCAAAAAGCCTGACAGGTGAGAGCACATCGCTGTTTGCGGCTGAGGCGCTGCTCAGGCAGGGCGTAAAGAAGGTATTCGTCTCCCTCGGCAGCGACGGTATCGTTGCCGCGTCCGACGGCGAGATAATAAAGCTCCCATGTGAAAAATTCGAGGTAGTGAACGCCACGGGCTGCGGCGATGCCGCGACCGCCGCCATAATATGGGCGGATGTGAACGGGCTGAGCGTTGCCGAAAGCGCGGCGGCCGCAATGAAAGCCGCTGCCATGTGCGCGCAGTGCGCGGAGACGATAAACCCCGAGCTTTGTCCGGAGCTTATAGGCTGAAAATTCTGCACCGTATAGGTGCAGAATTTTTCAGCCTCAGCCTGTCAAAGAACCACTGCTTTCAAAAAGCGAAAACAGTGGTTCTTGCGTATGTTGTTGAAAAAAGGCGCTGAAACAGCGGCAAATTGGAGCTGTCCCAGCTCCAATTTGCCAGCTTTTTCA
>CAVHZB010000010.1:0-10510 GCA_963640555.1 Phascolarctobacterium succinatutens | reverse complement strand
ACTGCTTACTAAATTCGTTGCATTTTGCCGTATTTATGCTATAATTTACACTATAACATATGGGGAGGATAATTTCCATGCCAACTTTCAACGATTTTTATTTTGATTCAAGCACCGGCAAAAACCATATTCATGTCAGAAGGTGCATTCCCGATGTGCCCGTGCGCGGCTATGTGCAGATAATGCACGGCATTGCCGAGCACATTGAGAGATACGACGATTTCATGCGGTTTCTCGCCGAAAACGGCTTCGTAGTCGCCGGCACCGATCATCTCGGTCACGGCAAGACTATAGAGGCACCCGAGCAGAAAGGCTTTTTCGCGGATAAAGACGGCTGGGACTACATCATAAAGGACGAGGAGATCCTCCGCCGGGCAATGAAAAAGACCTACCCCGGCATACCGTTTATTTTGTTCGGTCACAGCATGGGCAGCTTTATGGCGCGCACGCATCTTATCCGCTATCCCGGCGCTTTTGACGCGGCTGTCATAAGCGGCACCGGTAATCAGAGCGCCGCGCTCGTTGGCGGCGGTCTGTTCATGGGCAATCTTGTTACCTCTCTCAAGGGTGCCCACCACTACAGCAAATTTCTCAACGATCTTGCATTCGGCAGCTATAACAAGAATTATGACAAGCCCCGCACCGATTATGACTGGCTCACGCGCGACGAGGAGGTCGTTGACAGATACATCGCCGATCCTCTCTGCGGCTTTATTCCGACATGCAGCCTGTTCAGGGACATGATGACCGGCGTTAAGCTCATAACGAATGTCGATAACCTTGCGGCAATGCAGAAGGATGTCCCGGTATATTTCATGTCCGGCGATATGGATCCGGTCGGCGAGTGCGGCAAGGGCGTGAAGCTGGCATATGAAAACTTCAAAAAAGCCGGCATGAAGGATGTTTCGATAAAGCTCTATAAGGGCGGCAGGCACGAAATGCTCAATGAGATAAACCGTGACGAGGTATACAACGACATTCTCACATGGATAAACAGTAAAATATAACGCGCATATCCGGCGCACAGATCGGTCCCCGCTTCCAAAAAAACGAAAGCGGAGACCGATTTTTAAATCGAAGGCTGTCCGGCACATTTTTTGATTTTTATTTAACGCAAAATGTTGCGTTTTCGGCATAATTTTGATATACTGAATGACCGTAAATTCTAAGCTTAAGGATGCACATTGCTTCTGCTGAGCGGCAATGCTGCGGTATGGTACTATTTATGAAAAAATTATACGGGAATCTGAAAATGAGCTGGCTGACCGTTATACTTTTTGCGGTCGCGGCGGGCATTTACACAGGAGCGGTCATGCTTATAGACGCTCTTGAGGAAACATCGTTTCAGGACATAGGCATAGCTCACGAGTGGTGGGTCATTTTTGCAGTCATCATCGTTGTAAACTGCAATAAGAGCTGGGAGGCAATGCTCAAGTGCTTTGTGTTCTTCCTCGTAAGCCAGCCGCTGGTGTATATAGTTCAGATCCTGTTCGGATCGCTCACCATTGATAAGGCATGGCTTTATTACGGCGGCGTCTGGCTTCCCGCGACCTTCCTCACCCTGCCCGGCGGTTTTATAGCGTATTATTGCAAAAAGCAGAATCTGCTTGGCGCAGTTATTCTCGGTCTCGGAAACACCATGCAGGCTTTTATGGGCGCATCCTATTTCTACCGCGCATTTCACAGCTTCCCTCACCACCTTCTCAGCGGCATCGTCTGCTTTGCTTCCATATTTATAATGAGCTTTTATATCCAGAAGGAGAAAAAATACTGTCTTGTATCCATCCTGCTTGCGTTAATACTGGCCGCGGTATTTGTCGCATATGCATTGGCAAACGGTCTGAGCCTCGGCTGAGCGGCATTTCGGCATAAGAGGCAAGATAACTGATAAGGAGATGTTGAGCATGAAAAAAAGATTTGGATTTAAGCGTACCGTATGTTTACTTGCTTTGGCTCTTACATTCATATGCGCCGGTGCAGTTCAGGCTCATGCCTGCACCGCAGTGTATGTCGGCTCAAAGGCGAGCACCGACGGCACGGTCATAATGGCCAAATCCAACGACTATCAGGATGTTTGGGCAAACTATGTGACTATTACCGAACGCGTTGAGAACAAGCCGGGGAGAACGATGCCCGTAGATAACGACAAGACGGTGTTTGCACCTCTGCCTGACACCACCTATCGCTACACCTCCACTCCGTGGATGGCGAGCGCGACGGCGGCAAACGGTCTCGGCAGCGATGCGACGGTCTGCACGAACGAATACGGCGTTGCGATGATAATGTCCATCACCTCGTTTTCAAACTCTGCCGCGCTGGAGGCCGATCCGCTTATAGAGCACGGTCTGTCCGAGTTCACGGCCGTTGATCTTGTGACCTGTCAGAGCGCGACCGCCAGAGAGGGTGTTGAGGTGCTCCTGTCCCTTATCGACACCTACGGCAGCAGTGAGGTCAACATCGCACTTATCGCCGACCAGAATGAGGCGTGGTATATCGAGATGTACGGCGGTCACCAGTACGCGGCTGTAAAGCTGCCGGACGATAAGGTATGCGCCTTCGGAAACGAGTTTTCCCTTGAATATGTATCCGATTACGCCGACTGCATACTCTCCGAGGAATTGGAAAGTCTCGCAAAGGACAACGGCTTCGCTGTTTACGGCGAAAACGGTGAGCTCAATCTTCTGGCTACCTACTCGGGCAGCGAGGTAGTGACGAACTATTCCCACATGAGAACATGGATAGCTCATCAGCTCATGGCTCCGTCTGCCTACGGCGATTATGATAAAAACGCCATCTACCCTCTGTGCTTTGCGCCGGATGAAAAGGTCTCCCTGCTTGATGTCATGGAGATCATGCGCAACCGCTACGAGGGCACCGAATACAGTCCCGATGAAACGGGACGCACCGATATGCGCGTTATCGGAACGGACACCGCTCTGAGCGTTCACATTGCACAGATATACCCCGATCTCCCCGCGGACATGTCCTGCGTCACATGGGAGAGCACGGGTCCTGCGCTGTACGGCGTATTCGTTCCGGTATCAAATGCCGCGACGAGCATCAGCGCTCCATATGCGCGCAGTCAGACCGCCGATGAAGCGGGTGTGTTCGATACGCAGCTTTACCCGTATTACCGCTTCAAGGAGCTCAACACCCTCTGCGTTGAGAAAGACGCATATAAGATCTACGGTGAGCCCGTGCGCGCATACTGGCATCAGGCTGAGACGCTCATGACGGAGGGTATGCAGACGGTGCTTTCCACCGCCGCTTCTCTCGGAGACGGCACGGCGGCAAAGCAGTACATAACGGATTACTGCAATTCGGTACAGGAGCAGGCCTTTAACGATGCCGGTCAGCTTCTCAACGATGTCCGCTGGTACATGAGCAAAAACAGCAACACCATGAAAAATGGCAGAAACCCCGAAACTCATGAGGTCATAGACGAGCTCAAGCAGGTCGATCCACTGACCGTAACGCTGGACGCTTCCGCGTATGGCAATATACCGGACGCTTCCGACAGCGGCAGCGATGCTTCTTCCTCGGTCTCCACACAGACGATCGTCATCGTGGCCGCGGCCGCGGTGGTTATAGCGGCGGTCGTTATTATCCTCATCAAAAAGCGCGGAGCCGCCAAGTAAGGAGTAAGCATAAATAATGAAAAAACTCATCCCTGCACTTGTTGCCGGCTTGCTGCTGCTCGGCATCACCGGCTGCCAGACCGGTATTGAACCGGAGCCAACGGCAGAACCGACCGCCGCTCCGACGGCCGCAGTAAGTGTAAAAACGGTTTCTTCCGGAGGCATGGAAATGGATTATATAACATTCGGCAACGGTGAAAAGTCATTTGTGATACTGCCCGGTCTGTCAGTTCACAGCGTTATGGGCTCAGCCGACGCCATTGCGGAGGCATACAAGGACTTTGCCGAGGAATACACCGTATATCTTTTCGACAGAGCAAAGGATATACACGACGGCTATACCGTCCGTGATATGGCTGGTGACACGGCTGTGGCTATGAAGGCGCTCGGCATTGAAAACGCCGATGTTTTCGGCGCGTCTCAGGGCGGTATGATAGCTCAGTACCTTGCCATAGATCATCCCGAGCTCGTGCATAAGCTGATACTCGGCTCTACGCTGGCAAGGCCTAACGACGGCTTTAACAGCATCGTCGACGAATGGATAAGCCTTGCCGAGGAAAAGCAGGAAACAAGACTGCTTGAGAGCTTTGTCGACAGCGTTTACTCCGAAGCAACGCTTGAAAGCTACCGCGATACGCTAATATCAATGAATTCCGGCATCAGCGACAAGGAATACGAGCGCTTCATCATCCTTGCTGCGGCCTGCAAGAGCTTTGACTGCTATGACGAGCTTTCAAATATCAAATGCCCCGTGCTCGTTATAGGCTCCGAGGGCGACGGGGTCGTCGGTGCGGACGGCTCAAGACAGATAGCCGAAGCCCTCGGCTGCGAGCTTTATCTCTACGATAAAAACTACGGTCACGGCGTATACGATGAAGCTCCCGACTACAGGCAGCGCTGCCTTGACTTTTTCCGTGCATAAAAGGATACGATAAGCATGATCTCCGTAAACAAGAAAAATGTGACCGCTTTCTATGCTGTCATTCAGGCGCTGTATTTCTGCTCACTGGCACTGGTAGCCTGCTTTGCATCAACATATCTGCTCGACCGCGGCTTCAGCAGCGGAAGGATAGGCATCATACTCGGTCTCGGAAATGTTGGCTCGGCAGGCTTTCAGATACTGATCGCCTCCTTTGTTCAGCGCACGGGCGTGCGCCTTGGACGGGCGATGCTCGCTGTACATATACTCATCGTCGCGCTGTCGGCAGCGCTCATGCTGCTCCCGCTCGGCGGTCTCGCCTTCTGCATCGTATACATCCTTGTGTTCTCGCTCAACTCGTCTATGCAGTCATCGGTAAACTCTCTTTACCGCGGCTATCACGAGCAGGGCATGAGGATCAATTTCGGAGCGGCACGCGGCTGCGGCTCCATGGCATTTTCGCTCACGAGCCTTGCCGCCGGTATACTTGTGCAGAAGTTCACGCCGCATATACTGCCGGGGCTCTACATAGTCCCGTGTGTTCTGCTATGCATTGCACTGCCCGTCTTCAATGCGCCGAATGTTGCCGAGCGTCAGCCGGGCAGCGTAAAGCCAAGCGAAAAGAAGATACTCATGAAGGAGTATCCGCAGTTTTATATTTTCTTTGCCGGTGTGCTCTGCCTTGCAACGGCGAACGGCTTCATGGATACCTATCTCATCCAGGTCATCATGCGCATAGGCGGCAACAACTCCAATCTCGGTGTTGCAACTTTCATTTCCGCGATGACGGAGCTTCCCGCAATGCTTCTGTACCGCCGTGCAGCCGACAATATCGGAAACCGAAAGCTTCTTATCTTCGCCGGTTGGATGTGGGCAGCCAAGAACTTTTTCATCATGCTTGCGCCGAACATTTACCTTTTGTACGCAGCGGAGCTTCTTCAGTTTGCAGGCTATGCCGTCTATGTGCCGGCGGGCGTACGCTTCGTAGCACATACTCTGCCCGAAAGCGAATTTCTCAAGGGGCAGTCGATCGTCGGCAGTGCCATGACGCTCGGTTATCTGATAGCCAGCTTTGTCGGCGGAATGATGATAGATCTTGTCGGCATAGGAACGACACTGTGGGGAGTGCAGCTTTTCTCCGCCTCCGGCGTTATACTGTTTACGGTCGCAATGACCAAAAGCCTGAGCATGTTCCCCGCCGTACCTCTGGCAAAGCAGAAAAAATAAGCTCTGACACTCTGCCATACATACGACGATACGACGAAGGAGGTAAAAGTCCTCAATGAAAATGAAGCTTACGAAAAAGCGTGCGGCACTGTTCGTGTTTGCCATGAACATGCTGCTGTTTATACTGCTCACGGCGCCGTTCAAGCTCTGGGCGGCGGCATCGGAGCTTACGCAGATGCGTCCCACGGCAGCGCTCACGCCTGTGCTCGGCATGATCTTCGGCTGGCCGGCAGCGCTCGGCTGCGCGGCGGGCAATCTTGTCTGCGACCTGAGCGCGGGGTATGAGCTGCTGTATGCTGCCATAAACAGTGTTTTGCAGATACTTTACGCCATGTGCGCGTACTTCTTCTGGAGAAAAATAAACCGTGAGCGCGGCGGGCGGGAATTCAGGCTCGACAGTGTGTCGAGAATACTCAAGTTTTGTCTGCTGCTGGGACTGAACGCACTTTTGACGGTGCTCTTTACAAGCATCCTTAATCATGCGTACAATGTTTCGGATATTATTTCGTTTGATAATCTGTATCTTTTCATAAACAGCTTTGACTCAGGGCTTCTCTTCGGCGCTCCGCTGATGATACTCGGCAGTCTTCTGCAGATGCACATGGAGAATCTGAAGGATGGCGGAGAAACAAAGCCCGTGCAGTTTTCCATGAATGAACGGATGATACTCAACACACTCATAACCGGTTTGTGTATCTGTGTGTTTGTCGGCACCGCCGTCTATCTGACCGACAGGTACGGAGCAGCGGGCGATATCAGCGTTCTCGGCAGGATATATCTCTTTGAAACGCTTGCAATGAACACATATTTTGCGCTTTCGATCGGCTTTATGCGCTTTACCGAGCGAAAAATATCCCGTCCTATTGAAAAGCTTGCGAAGATCGCCGGAAGCTACTATGCCGGTCACTCGACGGATCAGCAGCGCAGCAGGCTGCTGAGCGAATGCGAGACCTATGCCAAGGACTCCACCGAGGTCGGCGAGCTTGCGCGCTCATATATGTCGATGATCCGCGACCTCGGGAAATATGTTGACAATCTTCAGAGCGTCATGGCGGAAAAGGAGCGCATAAATGCAGAGCTCAAGCTTGCATCCGACATTCAGGCGCACATGCTGCCGTGCATCTTCCCCCCCTTCCCTGAGCACTGCGAATTTGACCTGTATGCGCTCATGCATCCTGCCAAGGAGGTCGGCGGAGATTTCTATGACTTTTTCATGATCGGTGAGGACAAGCTTGCCCTCGTCGTTGCCGATGTTTCAGGCAAGGGTGTTCCGGCAGCTCTGTTCATGGTCATAACAAAAACGCTCATAAAAAACTATACGCAGATGGGCAATGCGCCCTCCGAGGTCTTTACGACGGTCAACAGACTGCTTTGCGACGGAAACGATGCAGGTCTGTTCGTTACGGCGTGGATGGGCGTTCTCGATATAAACACCGGTGAGCTCACATATGTGAACGCCGGTCATAATCCCCCTCTGCTCAAAAGAGCCAACGGCGAATTTGAATATCTGCGCGAGAGAAGCGGTCTTGTTCTTGCCGGAATGGACAATATAAAGTACCGGCAGAGCCGCCTGACCGTAAAGCCGGATGACCGTCTGTTTCTGTACACCGACGGCGTTACGGAAACGACTGATACAAAGCAGCAGCTTTACGGTGAGCAGCGGCTCAGGGACTTCTTAAACAGCCACACGCACTGCGATACTGAGGCAATGCTCAGGGAGCTCCGGCTGTCCCTGCAGAGCTTTGCAGACGGTGCGCCGCAGTTTGACGATATCACAATGCTGCTCATGGATTTTCACGGTCCATCCGTTATGCTTGAGCGTGTTTTCGAGGCAAAGGAGGAAAACATTCACGAGGTGCTCAGCTTCGTTGAGCAGGAGCTTGAAAAGGCCGGCTGCCCGATGAAGCTCCAGATAGCGGTGAGCGTTGCCATTGAGGAGGTTTTTGTCAACATAGCCCACTATGCCTACCCCGGCGGCGACGGTACTGCAAAGCTCTCGATAAGCATAGACGATGCATCGGACGAAGCGACCTTCGTCATTTCCGACTCCGGCATCGCATTCGACCCTCTTGAACGGGACGATCCGGATATCACGCTCAGCGCAGAGCAGCGCGAGGTCGGCGGTCTGGGCATTTACATTGTAAAGCAGACGATGGATACGGTCACATATGACCGCGAAAACGGTGAAAATATTCTCACGATGACTAAAAAGCTGGAGAGGAGACCGAAGAAATGACGATCAATCCCGAACGCAAAAGCGAAACGCTGACCCTGCATATCGGAGGCAGGCTCGACACCATCACCTCACCGGAGCTTGAAAAGGTTATAAATACTCTTCCGCCGGATGTAAGCGCTCTGGTCCTTGACATGAAGGAGCTATCTTATGTTTCCTCCGCGGGTCTGCGCGTGCTGCTCGTTGCACAGAAGAAAATGAACAGCATCGGCTCCATGAAGCTCACCGGTGTCTGCCCTGAGGTGATGGATGTGCTTGAAATGACCGGCTTTGCCGATATATTGGTGATCGAATGACCGAGCTTGCAACAAGAGCCATTATTTTTGCGGCCGAGGCTCATGACGGAATGCGCCGCAAGCAGTCGGCAGTGCCTTATATACTGCATCCGATGGAGGCGGCGGTCATCGTCGGCACGGTCACTGATGATCAGAATGTTATCGCGGCGGCGGCGCTTCACGATGTGGTGGAGGATGCAGGCATCTCCATGCAGGAGGTCGAAGAACGCTTCGGCAAAAAAGTTGCGGAGCTCGTAGCCTCGGAAACGGAGGACAAAATGCGTCCCCTCCCTGCCGAGAGCACATGGAAGGCGCGGAAATCAGAGTCCCTGCGTATCCTCGCCGAAGCGCAGGACATGAATATAAAGATACTCTACCTCGGCGATAAGCTTGCAAACCTGCGCTCAATATATCTTGTCTGGAGAGAGAGGGGCGATGCCGTATGGCAGGATTTCAATCAGAAGGATCCCTCCGAGCAGGCGTGGTACTACCGCAGCATTGCCGAGAGTATAATTGAGCTTTCCGACACGCCGGCATGGCAGGAGCTTGACGGACTGATAAGGACGATTTTTGCGGAGGTATAAATATGCTTACATATAATATGAATAACGGTGTGCTTACCGTCTGTCTCAGCGGCCGCATCGACGCATCGAACGCTGCGGAGGCGGAAAAGCAGTTGAATGCCGCACGCGATACCGCTGCGGGTGCCTCAGTCGTGATAGATGCGGAAAAGCTTGAGTATATATCCAGCGCCGGTCTGCGCATTCTGCTGCGTCTGCGCAAGCAGGTGCCCGAGCTTACCGTCATAAATGTCTCGCCGGAGGTATATGATGTTTTGGATATGACCGGCTTTACCGAAATGATGACGATAAAAAAAGCATATCGCCGTCTTTCCGTAGACGGCTGCGAGCTCATCGGAAAGGGCTCTAACGGTGCAGTTTACCGCTATGACAGCGAGACGATCATAAAGCTTTACTTCAACCCCGACGCTCTGCCTGAGATACAGCGTGAGCGGGCGCTTGCGAGAAAGGCTCTGGTCCTCGGAATAAATACTGCTATCCCCTATGATGTTGTGCGTATAGGTGAAAGCTACGGCACAGTCATGGAGCTTCTGGAGGCCACTTCCCTGTCGGAGCTCATAAAAAAAGACCCGGAACATCTGGAGCTTCCGCTCAAATACTATGTGGATATGCTCAAGCAGATACATTCCACCGAGCTCAAGCCCGGCGAAATGCCGGATATGAGGCAGGTCGCTCTCGGCTGGGCGGCGTTTGACCGCGAGCATCTGCCGGAGGAGCTGGGCAGCAAGCTGTATGCTATGGTGCAGGCCGTTCCGGAGCAATGCACGATGATGCACGGGGACTATCACACCAACAACATTATGGTGCGCGACGGTGAGGCACTGCTTATTGACATGGATACTCTCTGCGTCGGACATCCCATATTTGAGCTCGGCTCAATGTTCAACGCCTACGGCGGCTTCTCGGAGCTTGATCATTCGGAAATGGAGCGCTTCATCGGCATCCCCTATGAGGTGGGCACTGAGTTCTGGCACAGAGCGCTTGCCATGTATCTCGACACTGAGGATGCAGAAAGACTCAAAGAGGTCGAGGACAAAGCAAAGATCGTGGGCTACATGCGTCTGCTGCGCCGCACGATACGCCGCAGTGAGCCCAACCGCGAAAGGCTCATAGAATATTACCGCAGCGCGCTCACACGCCTCATCCCGACCGTGGACGAGCTGACATTTTAATTAAAAAGCAAAAAATAACGGTGAAGATTCGTTCTGGATCTTCACCGTTTTTGTTTTTCGGACAGCACCGTCTTTCTGAAATACCGTATCAGTCAACAGTCAGGCTGACAATGTTGATGTCAATGTCTTTATCATAAATGAGGGCAGCCTCACCGTTCTGATACCGCAGGGTGAACTCATATTTCTGACCGTTCCCGTCCTCCAAGGCAAAGCTGTAGTCACCGTCTTTTTCGACGGTGATGTTTATCGTATTGCCGACCGTTGAAAAGTTCACGCTGTTTGACGGTATCTCGCTCAGCGTCAGGCTGTCCATGTCTTCTATCGTTATATGCGCAACTGTCTTATCCGACGAACAGGCACACAGACTGAATATCATAAGCATGGCAAGCAGTGCCGCCGTGACTGTTTTTTTCATAATTATTCTCCTTTATTCATTAAATAATGTAGTATTATATCCTTTTTTCC
>CAVHZB010000009.1:0-7832 GCA_963640555.1 Phascolarctobacterium succinatutens | reverse complement strand
GTTCTCATTGATGGTTACCTTTACCATGTTGCTACCTCTTTTCTTTATTTTTGCTTTTTGCCAATTTATTTAACCGCATAAAGCGGGGACGCGCAATCAATGCTTGAAGTTTTTCTGAGGATCGACCGTGTGCAGCCCGTATTTGATATAGGAATCCCAGTCACGATGCATATATACATCAATCGGAACGGGTCTGCCGATGTACTTCGGGTCATGCCCCTCGGAGAGGAACTTGTCAAGCAGGTCCTTCTTACCGGTGGTATAGGCAACGGGGATTCCGGTACGGTCAGACACCTCTTTGAGCATCTCATATCCGTCGCGCAGCTCCTCGACGCTTGTCTCGGTCGCAAGGTTCGTGTTGTTTATCATGCCGGTTATCTGCAGTCGGGAATGAGTCTGCATACCCTCCTGAAGCCTTATGAGCTTCTCCACCGTTCCGGAGAGAGGACGGCGGATATTAACGACATTGAGCACCTCGAGCGCCCCCGGCTCGAGGTCGACAAAATCCTGATGGTATCTGCCAAGCGCCGTTGCGCCGACATCATCGCCGCCGACATCAAACACGACGGTGTCCCAATCGAGGACAAACGCCGACGCGACCTCGGCAGGAAGTGAAAGCGTTTCGATACCCGAACAGGCATAGTTCGGAGATACCAGACGGATCTCCTTCTGCTCGACCATCTTGCCGCGCTCGGTTAATCTGAAATATGTGTTGACCATATCAAGGTCTATAAGCTCTGTTCTCTCACCGCGGGCGGCAGCCTGTATCGCAAAGTTGAGCGCGAGCTCGCTCTTGCCGCTGCCGTAGTTTCCGATGAGGACTTTAACATTCTTCATTAGATGACCTCCGTTCATTATATGAACGCACTGAAACATATACATTGTAGCATCCTGTAATTTTTCCGTCAACATTTCTACTTGTTAATTTCAAGATTATCGCCTGCAATAATCCACAAAAATCGCTATGTTTTTTTGTGGATTTAGTCAAATGAAATATTTTAATCTATATTTTGCTTTCGTTTTAGTGCATTATTTAAGCTTTGCGTTTAATTTTGCTTCTCTAATCAGAAAAATGCAATTTTGATACAGTTTTCTTGATTTTGATGCTTAAAATGTGCAGATACGGTATTTGCCATATCTGCACATTTGTCTATCGGAGCATTCCGTATTTAATTTTTATTCTTTTGAGTTTAGACAGAAGCGGATCTCCGAGAAGCCACAGAAAAATCACGGTGCTGCCGGCATGGATGAGGTTAAAGACAAAGCCGGAGGCATACATAGCCAGCAGCGCCCTCCACGACACAGCCTGCGAGTACATAAGCAGGCTTCCCGTGTCAACGATGACCCCGTACACGATAAGGACGGAAAAAAAGCCGTACAGCAGAAGCGGCAGTTTTTTTACCGCTCTGTCATAGAACACGAGTCCAGCAAGAAAGCCCACGAGTCCGAAGCCGAGCATCTGCCACGGTGTCCACGGTCCCTGCCCGAAGAAAAAATTTGAAACGAGCCCGGCGGCAGCGCCGGTCATAAAGCCCGCCTCGGCGTTGAAGGCGACCGCCGTTATTATGACTATCGCGCAAACGGGCTTAAACTGCGGCGCCCAATAAAATGCCGCCCTGCCCGCTACCGCAAGTGCCGTCATGACGGCGAGAATGACTATCTCGCGAGCCTGCGGACGCCTGCGCTCAAAGCGGGCGAAGATCATTGCAAATGCAAGCAGTATGATGATCACCGAGGTCAGGTAATACTGCCTGTTTTTCCATAGCACCGTCTCAACGGCAAGCACTGCGGCCGAAAGAGCGAGTGAGGCAGCCGAGACCCATGCACGGCGTTTTTTTACTGCTTCAGGCATTCTATGACCTCCTCGCACAGCACGGCGTCAGGCACGATGCCGCGGCTGAGCTTAGCTGCGGCGGTGGTGTAAAAGCAGTTTCCGGAGAAAAACTCGCGCGGCGTGTTTTCAGTCACGATCTCGCCTCTGAACAGCATGGCGCACCTGTCCGAAAAGCGTGCGGCGAACTCAATGTCGTGGCTGACGATGAGCACAGCCTTTCCCTGCTTCCTGAACGCTTCCATAAGCCTCCCGAGGCGCATTTTCATCTGCCCGTCCATTCCCTTCGTCGGCTCGTCGAGCAGCAGCACATTGGGCTCCTTCAGCAGCGCCTTGCCGAGGGCAAGCCTTTGCTGCTCACCTCCGGATATATCGAACGGATGCCGCTGCAATATATCACCGAGCTCCATAAGCTCGATTATGTCATCAACACGCTCCTGCGGCGCATTCATTTCTCTTAGCTCGTCAAGTACGCTCTCTCTCGCCAGAAGCTCACGCGGATCCTGCGGCAGAGCCACGGCGCGGCTGCCGTCCAGCTTTACCCTGCCGCGGTACGGCTTTAGAGTCCCGGAGAGTATGCCGACGGTGGTGCTCTTGCCGGATCCGTTGCTGCCGACAAGTGAGAACACCTCGCCTCTGTGCAGTCTGAGGCTGAGTCCGCGCAGCACATCGGGTGCATTTTTTTCGTATCTGAACCAGCATTCCTTCAGCTCCGCCGCCGTTTCCGACGGCTCGGGCACTGTCCTGCTCGGAAGCGCTTTCTTTGGCTCAAGCCCGGATATGAACGCTCTGCCCTGCCCTATGGTCAGCGGCGCACTGCCCTCGCCGCCGAGCGCCGAGAATATTCTCACCGCAGCCGGCATCGACTCAAACAGCGGGTTGTTTTTTATTTTCAGCACCGTCTGTTCCGGTGTTCCGAAGGCGATAAGCCTGCCGGAATCCAGAACGGCGAGCTTGTCCGCCATGGAAAGGGCCTCCTCGAGCCGGTGCTCGGTAAGTATGACCGTCAGTCCGAGCTCACGGTTGAGCTTCCTCAGTGCAGCGAAAAAGTCGGACGCCGCAATGGGATCGAGCTGACTTGTGGGCTCGTCAAGGATCAGCACATCCGGATGCACAGCCACTGCCGACGCCAGATTAAGAAGCTGCTTCTGTCCTCCGGAGAGGGACTGCACCTTGCTCTCAAAGCTGTCGGTCATGCCGAAAAAGCTCGCCGCCTCGGCAACGGCGAGGCGCATTTTGTCCTGCCTCCAGCCGAGGCTCTCCGGTCCGAATGCCAGCTCGTGAAACACCTTATCGGTGACTATCTGATCGTCGGGGTGCTGAAACACAAAGCCTATGCGCCGCGCCTGCTCCTGCGCGGGAGCTTCATCAAGCTCCCTGCCGAAAAACAGTATGCTGCCGCTTGCCGTGCCATGGTCGGCAAGGCAGGTTTTCAGCCGGCGCAGCAGGGTGCTCTTGCCGCTGCCGGACGCGCCGCAGACGAGCGTTATCTCGCCCTCGGGTATATCGAGCGTGATATTTTTTATGGCAGGCTCCTGCTCCTGTGGGTATGTAAAGCTCAGATCGCGGATACTGAACGCCGCCATATGTACGCCTCCCTTGCTTCGGTAAAATGCGGGAT
Source organism: Phascolarctobacterium succinatutens (assembly GCA_963640555.1). Taxonomy (GTDB): domain Bacteria; phylum Bacillota; class Clostridia; order Oscillospirales; family Oscillospiraceae; genus F23-B02. The sequence continues at coordinate 4,380 of CAVHZB010000009.1, read as the reverse complement.
AAAGCACAGCACCGCAAAAGCCGCCGTCCCGCATGCGGATACCGGCGTTGCCGCGCTTATTATAACGCTCGGATAATACCTCGCGTATATGCCGCCTGCAAGCACCGCCGCAACAACCGCGGCGGCGGCAGCAGCCGTTGCCGCCAGTGCTGCGGCATCACGGGAATCAAAACGGTAGATCGAAAAGCTCGTGCGCCGCGCCGTACCGTAGCCGCGGCTCTTCATCGAGTCTGCCGTCGTTATTGAGCCCTCAAGCGCCCAGCTCACGGCTGCCGACAGTATCCTCGCGCCGTTTGAAAACCTGCGTACCATGCCGCCGTTCTCGGTGCCCATGCCTATCTGAGCCCTGCTTTTTGAAATACTGCGTATCTTTTCGCCGAATCGCGGAACGAGCCGCAGAGCCATCGAAAGCAGCAGTGATATTGCCGGACTGAATCTTCCGAAAAGGAAAAGCAGCTTATCGCTCGTCATTATCTCGTTGAAGCACGCAAACCACAGTATAACGCTTGCAAACATCATTGAGGCAAAAAAGCCGTAGACAAGCGCCTCGCTCGTCACGGCATTGCCGTTGCCGAGGTAAAAAAGCGGGGTCTGTCCCGCATGATTGAACAGCGCATTGAAAACACCCATGAGCAGCATAAACGGAATGATACAGGCAAGCGTTTTTGCAAGCCTTTTAATTCCCTTGAGGATGCCGGCATAGCTTGCCGAGGCAAGCAGGCTTATGATCATGAGCACAGGGTGCATATAAAGCATGGTGAGCGTGAGCACCGCTGTAAAATATGTAATTCCGACGAACGGGTGAAGTGATGAAAATGCCCTGCTCATCACATGCCGCCTCCTATGTCGGCTCCGAGATCGCATGTGTATCGCCAGCGCACCACATCACCGTCATGCAGCACATAGCGGCTGCATCCGTAGTTGGGGAACCAGCCGTTTACGCTGTACATCCAGCCGGAGGTCTCGCCGCAGTCAAACTCATAGAGATTGTGTATGCCCTCCACATAGGCGCTGTTGTAGCCCGGTGTAAACGATGCCTCAAGGTGTATCCCATTCTCACGGCAGACGCGCTGCAGCAGCTCGAACACCGACTCGCCCTCATAAAACTCGACCGTGACCGTGCCGAGCACTATTCCGTCCTGAGGGAGCACATCAAGCTTTGCCGGATCAAGGTTTTCAATATTATCGAGTATTGTCGCGCAGTCTATGGATATGGTACAGTGCAGCTTCTTATCCGTGTCTACCACGGAGTCCTCCGGCTCTACCGGCTCGGGCTTACCCTCCGGCACCGGATCGGTGCCGTATTTATCCTGCTCGGTGCGGCTGCCGTCGGAGAGCTTCACATCGGGTGAGACCGTCTCCGGCGCCGCAGCGTCGGCACGGACCACATACTCGAAAACGCCTTCTGTAAGCTTAAATGTGAGTATCGTTTTATCCGTTCCCGTTATAGCCGCTTCGCACAGGCGCTCACCGCCGGAAGCATAAACGCCCGCACTCCGGGCATTCCATTTTTCCGGCAAAACAACCGATAATGCCGGCAGAAATCCGAACGATCGCGTGCTTTTCAGCTTTATGCTCACGGTGCCGTCATCACCGGCGCTTATCTCAAGCGCCATGCAGATATCCTTTTCCTGCGTTATATCCGAACCGGAAACCGTCCACTTGTATTCATAATCGCCGCTTTTTCCGTGCACCGAAACTATATTTCCGCTCCGGCGGAGCTCCGAAAGCGTCTGCGCGGTGACGATGCCGTCCGAGTCGAGGTAAATATCCTCGGCTAAATTTACCGCCTCCTCGTTCTTCATGCAGCCTGCAAGCAGGCTGCATAAGATCAGAACGCAGAGGAGGAGTGCTATCCTCCGTTTTTTCATTTTCAGGCTGCCGCGCGATAGATCAAGGTCACTATCTGCGCCCTCGTGCAATCGTCATTCGGGCGGAAGCTGCCGTCGGGGAAGCCTTTTGCGATATCGCATCCGGCCGCCCACATGACCGCCTCGTAGTAATACTCGCCTCCGGTAATATCCGTGAAGCTGCGGTCGTGGTCATAGCTGTTAGTGCCCATGAAGCGGTGCATGAATGTCACCGCCTGTGCGCGGGTGCAGGTATCGTCGGGCGCAAATACCGTGTCGCTGTAGCCGAGAGCTATGCCGTTCTCACTTGCCCAGATTATCGCGTCTTTGTAGTTTTTATCGGTGACATCGTTGAATTTGCACTCGCCGCTCACCGCCGGACAGCCCGCATAGCGGTAAAGGAATGTGACTATCTGCGCACGGGTGCAGGCATCGTCGGGTGCAAACACCGTGCTGCTGTAGCCGCGGACTATACTCTCGGAGCTTCCCCACGCTACGGCATCATAGTAGTAGCTTGCCTCGGAAACATCGGCAAAGCCGGGCTGCGGGATGACCTTTATTTTGCACACTGCGGGAACTATCGCGTTATTCTCCGCGGCTGCGGCAACGGTGTACTCCCCTGCCCTGTCAAAGCTGAGCTCATATGCGCCGTTTCCGGTGCTCTTGTATGTAAAGCCCTCTGCCTTCTCACCGTTTGCATATGCCGTGAGCTCGGCCTTGTCAAAGCCGGAGAAAACCGGATTGTAGCTCTCGTCATAGCCCGACTGATAGTTGAGCTTTACCGTTACGCTGCCGCCTGCTGCAGCCGGCAGCTCGTAGGTGTCAAAAAATGCGTAGGCGTCGTTGTTGGGATAGGCGTTTGCGGTTATATAGGCATAAACATGGTCTCCTTCGGAGACCTCGTCTGAAAGTCCCATGGACATCTTATCGTTGACATAGTAGCCGAAGTTTCCGCTCTCGTCGCCCCAGAGCTTGGTGATATATGCGCCGTATTCGCTGTCCGCACTGGCGTAGCCGGCTGCCGCGCCGCCGTCGTAGTATTCGTCGTGAGCCGCATAAAGCACCTCGTCAATGTCGATCTTTCCGTCGGCGTTGCGGTCATATGCCGTTACCTCGGCATGGCTGAGCTCGATGCCGCCCTTGTCGGAAACGCTGACGGATACATCCGCGCTCATGCACTGAGCAAGGCAGAAAACACAGCCGCTGTCGTTTTTATAATAGAGATTGCCGTCCTTATCGGTTACGACGCTTGCGATGCAGTACTGCTCATAGCCCTCGGCATCATAAAGCTCTACGAGCTCCGTGTCGCTTATATCGTCTGCCTTGACCTTTATGAGCGAAACGCCGCCGGGGGTCATATTATAGGTGCTGTAGAAATACAGATAGCCGGTGCTCTCAAGATACGCCGTGGAAAGGAGCATCTCGCACTGGGGATAGCCCTTGAGTGCGACATAGTTTTCCACCTTGAGCGTTTCTTTGTCCGCAATGACGAAATTGCCCGTGGAGCCGGAATCGGATATGCCGCTGCCCGCTCCGAAGTAAATGTGATCGCCGTAAATTACGGGCGTAGAGGTGCTCTGAGCGCCGAAGGGCACCGTCTTGAGGTCGCTTATCTCACCCGTTTTTTCGTCAACGGCTGCCGAGCAGAGATAGCCGCCCTTGGTGGTGAAGTAAACCTTGCCGTCGGAGTATGCGAGGCTGCTGCGCACATCGCCGCAGCCGGTGAGAACTGCACTCGATACGGGCTTTACCTCTTCGTTTTCCGCATAGCTGTTTTTGAAGGCCAGCAGCGTGCCGTCACCCTCTGAGCCCTTGGCACCGTCGTCGGTGCCGACAAAGATATAATCGCCGACAGCGACCGCACCGGCCCAGTAAAAGCCGCCCTTAACGGTATAGCTCCAGTCGAGGCTGCCGGTCTTTACATCAACGCATACGAAGTTTGCGTTCTTTTCCTCGCCGTTCCAAAAGCCGGTGTAGAGCTTTCCGTCGGCGTACAGGATCGGCGAAAGCGCCTGACCCTTGAGCTCGTCGATATACACCCACCTGCTCTCGAGCGTTTTTGCATCGAATGCCTGAAGCGTGCCGCCGCCGAGCGGCGCTATAACACTGTCGCCGGCTATGATGCACGGCGTATAGCCGTAGCTCGGGGACGCGCTCATCTCACCGCTTGCAATGATCTCACCGTCGTCGAAGTTGAGCTTGTTTATGGTCTTTCCGAGCATCACGATCACGCCGTCATCGGCTACCGTCGGAACGCTTGGAGCGTTCATCCATCCGGTACCCAGCTTTTTAGCCCATTTGAGCTGAGTGCTCTCTGCACTCACGGGAGTCTGTACATCAACGCTGTCGGCAAATGCCGCGGTGCCGGGCACGATGAGGCTCAGCACCATTAAAAGAGCCAGAAGCAGGCTCAGTGATCTTTTCTTCATGTTTTACCTCCAAGTAAGTTGTTTTTAATTTTTCGTTATTTTCGCTCTACTCGTAGGTAATATTGAGCGTCCATGCGTCCTCGCGCATATATCCCACCTCC
>CAVHZB010000008.1:0-13163 GCA_963640555.1 Phascolarctobacterium succinatutens | reverse complement strand
GCGTTAAGGATGCCAAGAACCTTCAGGATTACAAAACCGAGGACTCGGAGATGGGTCTTGAGGCCGTGGACGTGCTGCTCGGCGGCATTGAGCAGCTTCGGGCAAACGAGACGACCTACTCCGAGGGCGTGAGCACCTACGAGGCCGGACTTATCTCGTACTCCGAGGGCAAGAACACACTTTCGGCAGGCTATGCGGCATACTACGAGGGCAAAAAGGCGCTCGAGGAGGGCAAGGCTGCTTACGAAGCCGGAAAAAAGCAGATAGAGGACAACACCGAAGCTTACAATGAGGGCAAGGCTATGCTGGCTAAGATAGAGCCGCTCATGCCGTATCTCGAGCAGTATGTCGCGTTCCGCGACGGCACCGTTGCAAATCTGCCCGGCTTTTCCACCGCTCAGGGCTGGTTCATGGCAGTTGTGCGTCCGATAGCCGCGAATATGGGACTTGATATCCCCGCCGATGTGAACGACTTCCCCGCGTATATGCAGGACATGGTAGCGTCCGGCAAGGCACAGCTCAAGGCGTATGAGGACGGGCTTGCACAGCTTGCCGAGGCCGAAAAGACCATCGCCGCCGGTGAAGCAAAGCTTGCGGCGGCAGAGCGGCAGCTGGCTCAGGGCGAAACGGATCTTGCCGCCGGAGGTCAGGCGCTTGCAGAGGGCAAGGCGCAGCTCGCCGAATTTGAAAACGGTGCGGCGCAGATAGCAGCAGGTATAGAAACGCTCCTTTCCGAGGAGGAAAATGTCACCGGAACCTATTACTTTAACGAAGGCAGCTCCGATGAGGCAGCATGCCCCAGCATAAAGGCTATCCTTCAGGAGCGTTACGGTGAGGACTGGACATATTGGCTGACAGACGAAAACGGCGAGGTAGTCGTCAAAAACGGCTGCCAGTACCTTGACCTTGACGCCTGCGAGCAGGCCGCCATCGCCGCACAGGATTATATAAACGCATATCAGGGCGACCCCGCCATAACCGGCGACACGATAAAGCGCATTTTCTACTGCATCGGGCATCCTAACGGCGAGATCACCTACAGTCACCTCGGTCACGAGATCACCATGCCCTGCGGTCAGTGTGAGACCGTTATCCGCGAGGTCCTCGCCCGCTATCTTGTCAGCATATTGGAGCTTGCGGTGTCGGCGCTTGCCATCATCTCCGGAATATTCGGCATGGTGTACTCTGCACGCCGCCGCGGAGCTTCGGGTATGGTGCTTGGCTGGGTCACTGCCGGTGCCGGTCTCGCCGCCGCGGTGTTCGGCTTCTGCACAAGCTTCACATCATACATCTACCCTATTGCGCTGTACTCCGGCGGTGAGCGCACCGGATATGAATATTCGAGCCACGCTCAGGCGCCCGCGCTTATCGCGCTGACCGTTATTGCCATACTGTTTGCGTCAATTGCTTTGCTGAATCTCAGGGATCAGAAGCGAAAGACTGCCGCCGCTGCCGCTGCCGAGGATGAGGACTTCGACATTCACGATGAAGCCGCAGAGGACGAGGCACTGAGCGGCATAGCCGATGCTCTCACCTCCGACCTTGCGTCCGAAGAAACGGTGAAGGAATAAAACGCATGACAGGGCTCATGCCCGCCTGTATATAACGAAAAAGTCTCGGCAGCACGAAATGTGCTGCCGAGATCTTATATCGTATCGGGTAATATGGGGCGCTGATCGTATGCTCACATTTTGTTGAGCTTAATGTGAGCGGGATTTGAAAATACTGCGATAAAATATGCCCGGAAGGGAGATGCTGATAATGCCGCGTGCAGCCAGTGCACAAATGAGAATTTTGAAGCTTATCGAGCTGATACTGAACGAATCATCGCCGGAATCGCCTATGAAAGCATCAACGATACTCCGCCGTCTCGAAAAGCAGGGTATCTGCATAACCCGCATCACCCTAAAAAGCGATATGGCTCTTTTGCGTGAGTTCGGCTTTAATATACGCACCGTGTCGCTCTCCGCGGGTGAACACTACTATCTTGAAAGCTTCGCCGCTCCGCTTCGCGGCGGTGATGTCTCCAAGCTCGTTCAGACGGCTATCAGGACGAAAACCCAGATCACGGTATGTCTCTCGGATTGCCGCGGCGAGTATCGCGTCAGTCCGTATGCGGTTTTTCGCAGCTCCGACGGCTTCTATGCCGCCTGCTTCAGCCCGTCACACAGGCGTGTGGTACTGCTGCCGTTTGCAAAGATCGTTTCCGTGCAGCCGTCAGGTGAACGCGCCTCGCCTCCTCCGCCGGACTTCAGTTGCTCATACTACACAGGCCGCGGCTTTGAGCTTTGTCAGACCGCAAGCGAAACGGTCACGCTGAGCTTTACAGCCGACGCGCTCGGAGATATCCGAGCCCGTTTCGGAGAAAACGCCCGTATAAGCGGCGGTGCCTCGGGTCTTATCCGCGCAGAGGTCAGCACCGAGGTCACTCCGGCGCTGTTTGCGTGGATATTCCGACTCGGCGGGCATGTGTGCATCGTTTCACCGGAATATGTCCGATGCGAATATAAAAGCTGCCTGCGCGCTCAGCTCGCGGCATATTGATGAATAAACGGCTGCCGCTTCAGCTTTGCTGCTGTCCGGCAGTCGTTTTTTCAGTGTGTCAGAAAAGTCACAGACTTTTTGACACACTTGGTGTTGACAAGCATCACATTTCGTGTATAATTGTATACAATTATACAGACAGGAGGAACACTTGCCATGCTCGAAATATCAGGGAAGACTAACCTGCTGGAGCAAAAGTCCTACAAATACTCGCTTCAGGATGTGGCTGAACCGAACCTGCAGCGCGATATTTACACTCAGGGGGCTGTGCCGAAGGTCGCATTCAACCACCGCCGCGTGCCTATGAATATGCCGGAGGAGATCTGGATAACGGACACCTCTCTGCGCGACGGGCAGCAGTCCGTGGAGCCGTACACGGTCGAGCAGATAGTGAACATATACAAGCTTCTGTCCAAGCTTGGCGGTCCTTACGGGATCATCCGTCAGACGGAATTTTTCATTTACAGTAAAAAGGATCGTCAGGCACTGGATAAATGTCTGGAGCTTGGACTCAAATTTCCGGAGATCACAACATGGATCCGTGCAACAAAGGACGATTTCCGTCTTGTGCGTGACCTCGGCATTCGTGAGACAGGCATTCTTGTAAGCTGCAGCGACTATCACATATTCAAAAAGATGAAGATGACACGCCGGCAGGCAATGGATTATTACCTTGCCACCGTCAGCGATGCGTTCGAGGCCGGCGTTATCCCGCGCTGCCATCTGGAGGACATAACCCGCGCCGATTTTTACGGCTTTGTGGTACCGTTTGTAAACGAGCTCCAGAAGCTCTCAAGGCAGGCGGGCATCCCCGTAAAGATCCGTGCATGCGACACCATGGGCTACGGTATTCCATATACGGAGGCGGCGCTGCCGCGCAGTGTTGCCGGCATAATTTACGGTCTGCAGCACTATTCCGATGTGCCCAGCTCGTGTCTCGAGTGGCATGGACACAACGATTTTTACAAGGCGGTAGTCAACGCCTCGACCGCTTGGCTCTACGGAGCATGCGCCGTAAACTGCTCGCTGCTCGGCATAGGCGAGCGCACGGGCAACATTCCGCTGGAAGCCATGGTGTTTGAGTATGCGTCGCTGCGCGGCTCAATGGACGGTATGGACCCGACCGTTATAACGGAGATCGCCGATTACTTCCGGCACGAGATCGGCTATGACATCCCGCCTATGACTCCGTTTGTCGGGCGCGATTTCAATGTTACCCGCGCCGGTATCCACGCAGACGGGCTGCTCAAGGACGCGGAGATCTATACGATCTTTGATACGGAAAAGCTGCTAAACAGACCTGCCGCAGTGCAGGTCGGCAAAACCTCCGGTCTTGCCGGCATCGCATACTGGATAAATCAGAACTACGGTCTGACCGGAAATGCGCAGCTCGACAAGCACGACCCGCTCGTGCTCGCTCTTAAGGGCTGGGTCGATGCGGAATATGAGGACGGCCGTCAAACGGTTCTGTCCAACAAAGAGCTTGAAGCAAAAATCGCAGAGCTGGCTCCCGGCCGCTTTGCGCAGGTCTGACAGGAGGTGCCGCATGAAAGATTTTCGCACCGTTACACTGGCCGATCAGGTGTTTGAGCGGCTGGAGGCAGATATAATTCAGGGCGTGTACCCGCGCGGCGAGGTGCTCACCGAGCTCAAGCTTGTCGAGCAGCTCGATGTCAGCCGCACGCCGATACGCGAGGCACTGCGCCGGCTGGAGCAGGAGCACCTCATTGCCGATACCGGCAAGGGCTCCGTCGTGCTCGGTATAACCATCGAGGATATGATAGACATCATGGACATCCGCTGTAAGGTCGAGGGGCTTGCATCATATTATGCAGCAAAAAATATAGCTCCTGACGGTCTGGCGCGTCTGCGTCACATCATGGATCTGCAGGAGTTCTACTTTGACAGGCATGACACCGAGTATCTGCGCGAGATGGACGATCAGTTCCACGATGCCATCTGCGATCTGTGCGGTCACGCCGTTATCTGCGACACTCTTGTGCCTCTGCACCGCAAGACCCGCCGCTACCGCAAGGCTTCCATCTCCGACGAATCCCGTACTGCTCAGGTAGTGAAGGAGCACCGCGCCATCTTTGACGCAATTGCTGCCGGTGATGCCGACCTCGCAGCCGAGCTCACCACCCAGCACACAAAAAATGCAAAGAAAAGCATGATCGAAAGGATGAAGAATCATGAGTGAGACCCTCGCTCAGAAAATAATTCGTGCACACCTGCTGCACGGTGACATGAGTGTCGGCAGCGAGATCGCCCTGCGCATAGACCAGACGCTTACGCAGGATGCGACCGGTACCATGGCATATTTAGAGTTTGAGGCAATGGGCATACCGCGTGTAAAAACCGAGCTGAGCATCGCCTATGTCGACCACAACACGCTGCAATCCGGCTTTGAAAACGCGGATGACCACCGCTACCTACAGTCGGTGGCGAGTAAGCACGGCGTGTACTTTTCCCGTCCGGGCAACGGCATATGTCATCAGGTGCATTTAGAGCGCTTCGGCAAGCCCGGTCGGACGCTCATCGGTTCCGACAGCCACACTCCCACCGGCGGCGGTATCGGCATGCTGGCATTCGGTGCCGGCGGGCTCGATGTTGCGGCCGCCATGGGCGGAGGTGCATACTACATCACCATGCCGAAGATGTTCAAGGTCAACCTCACCGGAACACTGCAGCCCTTTGTCACAGCCAAAGACATCAGTCTGGAGCTGCTGCGCATTCTGTCCGTCAAGGGCGGTGTCGGCGCGATTATCGAGTGGGGCGGCCCGGGCATTGCGTCACTGTCGGTGCCCGAGCGCGCCACGATAACCAATATGGGCACGGAGCTCGGTGCCACGACTTCGATCTTCCCCTCGGACGAGGTAACGCGCGCATTTCTTGCCGCGGAGGGGCGTGAGACCGACTTCACTCCCCTATCCGCCGATCCCGACGCCGTGTATGACCGCGTGATCGACATAGACCTCGGCACGCTGCGCCCCATGATCGCCTGTCCGCACAGTCCGGACAATGTAGTTCCCGTCACGGCGCTTGCCGGCACAAAGGTCGATCAGGTCTGCATCGGCTCGTGCACGAACTCCTCACTGCTGGATATGCTCAAGGTCGCGGCTATGCTCCGCGGCAAAACGGTTGCGCCGAATGTGAGTCTTTCCATCTCACCGGGCTCAAAGCAGGTGCTTACCATGCTTGCCGACTGCGGTGCGCTCAGCGACATTCTCAGCAGCGGAGCGCGCGTGCTCGAATGTGCCTGCGGTCCGTGCATCGGCATGGGATTTTCGCCCAACTCCGGCGGCGTAAGCCTCCGCACATTCAACCGCAATTTCCTCGGCCGCAGCGGGACTAAGGATGCGCAGGTCTACCTTGTCTCTCCGGAGACTGCCGTTGCCGCCGCGCTGACCGGCTTTATCACCGATCCGCAGACGCTTGGTCCGATGCCGTCATTCGCTCTGCCGGACAGCTTCCGCATTGATGACAGCGCCGTACTGCCGCCTGTCTCGCCGGAGGAGGCAGATTCCGTTGAGGTACTGCGCGGACCTAATATAAAGCCGTTTCCGAAGAGCAGACCATTTGCCGACTCGCTCTGCGCCGAGCTTGTCCTCAAGGTCGGAGACAACATCACCACAGACCATATAATGCCCGCCGGATCAAAGATCCTGCCGTATCGCTCCAACATCCCGAAGCTGTCGGAGTTTTGCTTTCAGGTTTGCGATCCGAGCTTTCCCGAGCGTGCAAAAGCTGCCGGAGACGGCATAATTGTCGGCGGAAGCAACTACGGTCAGGGCTCGTCGAGGGAGCATGCGGCGCTGGTGCCGATGTATCTCGGCATTCGCTGCGTAGCGGCAAAGAGCTTTGCGCGCATACATATAGCAAACCTCATCAATGCCGGCATCCTGCCGCTGACCTTTGAAGATCCCGACGACTATGATGCCCTGCAGCAGGGCGCACATCTGCGTATCGACCACATCCGCAGCGGCATGGCGGCGGGAAGGCTTGAGCTTACGGATGTTAAGTCGGGTATCTCCTACCCCGTTGTATGCAGTCTTACCGAGCGCCAGCAGGCCATTCTTCTTGCGGGAGGGCTGCTGAACTATACGAAGGAGCATGAAGTATGAATGAAATTGATCTTGCCTGTGAGGCGTTTCGCAGGCTGCTTGAAGAACAGGTATCCCGCGTGGCTGCCATGACTGCCGAACATACGGATCATTCCGCAAAGCAGACCGTGACCATCGGTCTTGTCGACGGCGACGGTATCGGACCTATAATAATGGAGCAGGCGGTACGCGTTCTCGAGGCGCTGCTTTCCGATGAGATAACGGGCGGCGGCATCGTCCTGCGGCGCATCCGCGGGCTGACTCTCGAAAAGCGGCTGGCCTGCGGACAGGCAGTGCCGGACGATGTTCTCAGCGAGATCATGGGCTGCGATGTTCTGCTCAAGGGTCCTACGGCGACTCCCATGGGCGGTGGTCTTGAGAGCGCAAATGTGAAATTGCGGCGTGCACTCGATCTGTATGCCAATGTCCGTCCCGTGACTCTCCCCGAGCAGAACATAGACTGGATATTCTTCCGCGAAAATACGGAGGGAGAATATGCTCTCGGCAGCCGCGGCGTGGAGCTGCCCGGAATGGCGGTGGATTTCAAGGTAACGACCGACCCCGGCACACGCCGCATTGCCCGTGCAGCGTTCGAATATGCACGCAATAACGGGAAAACGCGCGTAACGGTCGTCACAAAGGCAAACATTCTTAAAAAAACCGACGGCAAGTTCACCGACATATGTCACGAGGTGGGCGCCGCTTATCCTGAGATAACGGTCGATGATTACTATATCGACATAATGGCTGCAAATCTCGTCAATGAGAATATCCGCAGTCAGTTTCAGGTGCTTCTGCTGCCAAACCTCTACGGCGACATTATCACCGACGAGGCGGCGCAGATACAGGGCGGTGTCGGCACGGCAGGCAGTGCCAATATCGGTGACCGCTACGCCATGTTTGAGGCTGTACACGGCTCTGCGCCGCGCATGATAGAGCGCGGCATGGGTGCTTATGCCAATCCCAAGAGCATTCTCAGGGCAGAAGCCCTGCTCCTGCGGCACATAGGCCGTACGGCGGCCGCCGAAAAGCTTGAGTATGCACTTGAGACCTGCCCGGTAGTGATAACCGGGCAGCCCAACGGAGCATCCTGCGCCGATTACGGTGATGGGATACTGAGCCTGATCTAAAAAAACATCAGCCCCGTCTGTCGGACACGGCACAGTGTCTGGCAAACGGGGTGCATTTGGTTGTATCAAATGATAAACAATCGGCATTCGTTATGAGTGCCGATTGTTTTGTTCATGAGTTATCACTTGTTAATTGCAGGAGACGGGATAATGCAACTATAAACCATTCACGATTTTCTCGGTCTAAGACATCTTCCGCCCACCAATGAGTAATTCCGCGATAAGCAGAATGAATGCCGGAACACAGTATTTTTACATCCGTGATTCTGTCAATAATGCGTTGTAGCTCATCGTAATAATGCAAGGCTCGTAAACCGTATTCCGCTGCAAATGCTTGACCGGAGTCCATATCAAAACCCAAATCTATCATTTGATCCTGCATCGTAAATGTATCGCATTCTTCCGTGCTGTTTTGAAAAATATTGAGCCAAAAAGCGGCAAATTTATGTATATCGGAATTTGATGCTAATGATCTGTTATTCATAGTAGACCTCTCAATTTGATCAAAAAGGGAGTGATTTTCACTCCCTTTTCTATGTCGGTATTAAAGCAAAACCGTTATGGCAAAGCCATTTTTGAAGTAATAGGGTTTGTTTAATACCACTTTGGTGGAGATGGGGGGAGTTGAACCCCCGTCCGAAAGCACTTTAACAGGAACTTCTCCGAGCGCATACGGTCGTTTATATTCCCTTCCCTGTGCGCCGGCCGTCAGGCTCGCAGAGTCGGTAGCTTCATTATGCGTGGTGCGCTCAAAGCTTTGCGCACTCACGGGCACCACTGATCGACGCTCCGTTTCGGGCCGTGGTCCTCCCGAAGGGAACGCTCGCTAATTAAGCAGCGAGAAGAACAGTATCGTTGTTGTTCTTTAATTTATAAGCTGCCCATTTTTAGGATGGTAGGCGCATCCGCTCGCTATTCCTGCCTCCATACCCCCGTCGAAACCGGTACATCCCCGTTTTTAGAGGCGTTTTTCCTCGGGGTACGGAGTTTTCCGCACCCCTGTGTTTTTTACATTTTTTCGGGTTCGGGATAGTCAACGCCGAATGTGTCGACAGTGACCTTCTTCATTGCCTGACGGTGGATGGGCTTGTCATTTCTGCCGGTCATGCATTTCGCGATCTTATCGACATTCTCCATGCCCTCGATGACCTTGCCGAACGCGGCATACTGGCCGTCAAGGTGCGGAGCATCCTCATGCATGATGAAGAACTGGCTGCCGGCGGAGTTGGGAGCCATGGCGCGTGCCATGGACAGAACGCCGCGGGTATGCTTGAGATCGTTGGCAACGCCGTTCATTTTGAACTCGCCCTTGATCGAGTAGCCCGGGCCGCCGATGCCGACGCCCTGAGGGTCGCCGCCCTGGATCATAAAGCCGCGGATGACGCGGTGGAAAATAATGCCGTCATAAAATTTGTTTTTTACCAGTGAAATAAAGTTATTGACCGTGTTGGGAGCGATCTCGGGATAAAGCTCCGCCTTTATGATATCGCCGTTTTCCATCTCAATGGTTACTATAGGATTACTCATCAGTGTCTCTCCTTCAATGTTCTTTCTATGTCGCGCGCAGCTTCACGCTTTGCATCGTCATTTCGTTTATCGTACAGCTTTTTGCCCTTGCAGAGACCAAGCTCTACCTTTACCCTGCTGTCCTTAAAATACAGCGACAGCGGAATGAGCGCAACTCCCTCCTGCATCACGCGGGCATTGAGCTTTACTATCTCGCGCTTATGCATAAGAAGCCTTCTCGGGCGAACGGGATCTTTATTGAAAATATTCCCCTTTTCATACGGGCTGATATGAAGCGACCGCACGAACAGCTCACCGTTTTTTATCGTGCAGTAGCAGTCCTTCATATTGACCGTTCCGGCTCTGAGGGACTTCACCTCGGTTCCGGCGAGCTCTATGCCGGCCTCAAACCGATCAAGCACAAAATAATCATGGAATGCTTTTCTGTTTGACGCTATCTGCTTTGTTCCGGTCTGCCTCGGCACGCGCTCACCTCCCTACCGATATCATATTATAGCACATACCGTGCAAAAATTAAATAACTTTCTGCGAATCAGCCGTTCTCCTTGAGAATATTCGCAATATCCGCAACGCTGCCAAGCACATAATTCGGCTTGCGCTCGGCCTTCTCTATATCGTCAAGGCTGCTCTCGCCGGACAGGACGCACACCGAGACCGCACCTGCGTTCTGCGCAACCGCTATATCGGTGTAAAGCCTGTCGCCGACGCAGCAGATATTTTCGTTCGGTACGCCTGTCTGCTCAGATATTATGTCAACCATATTGCGGTTGGGCTTGCCGATAAAAACAGGCTCGACGCCGCTTGCCGCCGTGAGGAGCGCGCATATGCTGCCGCAGTCGGGCAGGACCTCGTTAGCCGGCATGGGACACACCCAGTCGGGATTTGCGGCGATAAATGCCGCGCCGCGGCGCAGATAATGCACCGCTTTATCAAGCTTTTCATATGTCAGCGTTGTGTCGAAGCCGACACACACGACGCTCACATTCTCTCCGTCGCCGAGCTTTACGCCGTAGCTTTCAAGCTCGCCGAGGAATGCGGGAGTTCCGACTGGATACACGGTCTCGCCGGGATGACGGCTGTTGAGATACATCGCCGTAGCCATGCCGGAGGTGAAAACATTCTTAGCCTCGCAGGGGAAGCCAAGCTTGCGCAGGCGGGTTATATAGTCTATGCCGGCGCGGGAGGAATTATTGGTCAGGTATATATACTCCCTGCCGCTTTCGCTGACCGTGTTTATAAAATCAATTGCTCCGTCAAACACCTCATCGCCGAGATAAAGGGTACCGTCCATGTCGAGAAGAAACAGTTTCGTATTAAGCAGCTTATCCATTTTTATACTCCGTTCCGAAAATATCAGAGACATTATATAGTTTCCGCGCCGTAAAATCAACAACATCTTGCAAATGACCGCCGATATGATACAATTATGCTACTACATATAAGGAGTTTACTATGGACATTTCATTGAACAACGGCTGGCTGTTCACGGAGGACTACAGCTCGGGCTTTGACAATGCTCACAGCGTGCGCCTGCCGCACACGGCAAAGGAGCTTCCGTATAACTACATTGATTGCAGAGACTATCAGATGCTCTGCGGCTACAGGAAGTCATTTACCGCTCCCGCCGAGTGGGAGGGCAAGAGAATACTGCTCAGCTTCGACGGTGCGGCTCACGAGGCAACGGTGTTCTGCAACGGAGAGCAGGTCGGGTACCATGCCTGCGGATACACGGCGTTTACCGTTGATATAACGGATCACATAAGCTTCGGCGGCGAAAATGTCATAGATGTCCGCCTCGACACGCGCGAGAGCCTCAACATACCACCCTTCGGCTTTGTCATAGACTATCTGTGCTACGGCGGTCTTTACCGTGAGGTCACGCTTCAGGTCAGAGACCCTGAATATATTCGCGAGGTGCTTATAGAAAACACCGGTCTGCATGAGATACGGGTGAGGATAGACTGCCCGTGCAGCGAAATAGTGTGCGACATATTGGACTGCGGCGGCAAGGCCGTTGCAGGCGCATCGGGAAACGCTTTTGAGCTCAATGTGCCTGACGGCAGGCTGTGGTCTGTCGATGATCCGGTGCTCTACACCGCGAGAGTGCGTGCCATGCGCGGCGGAGAATGTGTTGACGAAAAGTGCGTCCGTTTCGGCTTCAGAACGGTGAGATTTGAACGGGACGGCTTCTACCTCAACGGAGAAAGGCTCAAGCTGCGCGGCTTAAACCGCCATCAGGCTTATCCCTATGTCGGCTACGCCATGCCGGGGTCTATACAGGAGTTTGACGCCGAGATACTGAAATACGAGCTTGGCGTTAACGCCGTGCGCACATCGCATTACCCTCAGTCGCACCACTTCATATCGCGCTGCGATGAGCTGGGTCTGCTCGTATTCACCGAGATACCCGGCTGGCAGCACATAGGCGACGAGGAATGGAAACGGCAGGCAGTGGTCAATACCGGCGAAATGGTACGGCAGTATATGCACCACCCTTCAATAATGCTGTGGGGCGTCAGGATAAACGAATCGCAGGACTGCGACGAGCTTTACAAAAGGACAAATGCCGTTGCGCATCTGCTTGACTCCGGACGGCAGACCAGCGGCGTACGGTACATTGAAAAAAGCCATCTGCTTGAGGATGTTTACGCATTCAATGATTTTTCGCACAGCGGCGGTAACGCGGGTCTCAAGCCGAAAAGCTCCGTTACCTCAAAGAAAAGCAAGCCCTACCTCGTTTCCGAGTGCAACGGGCATATGTTCCCCACAAAGCCGTTTGACGATGAGCGCCACCGTCTCAGTCACGCGCTGCGGCACGCGAAGGTGCTCGACGCCATGTATGCAGCCGATGATATATGCGGCATATTTCCATGGTGCATGTTCGACTACAACACCCACAAGGATTTCGGCAGCGGCGACGGGGTGTGCTACCACGGCGTTATGGATATGTTCCGCAATCCCAAGCTTGCGGCGGCCGTGTATGCCAGCCAGAGCGATGACATCCCCTGCTGCACGGTATCCTCCTCCATGGACATCGGTGAGCACCCTGCGGGCGATATAGGTAAGGTATATGTTTTTACAAATGCCGACAGCGTAAGGCTCTACAAAAACGATGTCTTTGTGCGCGAGTTCCTCCCCTGCCGCGAGGATTATCCTGCGATACCGCATCCTCCGGTCGTGATAGACGATTTTATCGGCGAGATGCTCGAAACGCAGGAGAACCTTGACAAAAAAACCGCCGAGGACATAAAGGAGTGCCTGATGGCGGTCGCCAAGCACGGTCCGAGCGCTCTTCCGCCGAGGATACTGGCAAAATACGCGAAGCTCATGCTTTTAAAGGGCTTTAAATTCTCCGACGGTGTTGAGCTTTACGGAAAATATGTCGGTAACTGGGGCGGCGAGGCTACACGCTGGCGCTTTGACGCAGTAAAGGACGGCAGCGTCGTGAACTCGGTCACGCGCTCACCGGGGCAGAAAGCTCATCTTGAGGTCAGTGTCAGCAGAACACGGCTGCACGAGGGCGACACCTATGATGCCGCAGCCGTGCGCATACGCGCGGTCGATGAGCTTGGCAGCACGGCAGTATACTGGCAGGAGCCGGTCGTCCTGCAATGCAGCGGCGAGCTTGAGATAATAGGACCGTGCATCATTTCACTCAAGGGCGGCACGGGCGGCTGCTATGTAAGGACCTGCGGCAAAACCGGCACGGCAAAGCTCTGCGTAAACGATGTTGAAATCGAATTCGAGATAAGATGATAAGCGAGCAAAAAACCTGTGCTGAGAAGCACAGGTTTTTTCGTTCCATGGAGCTGGTGGTGAGAATCGAACTCACAACCTTCTCATTACGAGTGAGATGCTC
>CAVHZB010000007.1:0-17802 GCA_963640555.1 Phascolarctobacterium succinatutens | reverse complement strand
CGCCGAGGATCATGCCGTGGCTCGTGCGCTTTGCGTAGGGCTCCTTGGTCGGCACGACGCCGATATCGTAAAGGAACTTGTGCCAGAAGCGGGAGTAGAGCAGATGCAGCGTGGTATGCTCCATGCCGCCGTTATACCAATCGACGGGCGACCAGTACTCGAGTGCCTCCTTCGAGGCGAGAGCATTGTCGTTATGCGGGTCCATATAGCGCAGGAAGTACCAGCTCGAGCCCGCCCACTGAGGCATCGTATCGGTCTCGCGCTCTGCCCTGCCGCCGCACTTCGGGCATGTCGTCTCTACCCAGTCGCGCATTTTTGCGATGGGCGACTCGCCGTTATCGGTCGGCTCGTAGTTTTCAACGTCCGGCAGGAGCAGCGGGAGCTCCTCCTCGGGAACGGGCACCCAGCCGCACTTCGGGCAGTTTACCATCGGGATGGGCTCGCCCCAGTAGCGCTGACGGGAGAATACCCAGTCGCGCAGCTTGTAGTTGACCTTTTCCTTGCCTATCCCCTGCTCGACGACATATTTCTTCATTGCGGGGATAGCTTCCTTGACGGTCATTCCGTTGAGGAAGCCCGAATTTACCATGACGGCACTGTCGTCCTTTGCGACAAAAGCCTCCTTGGTGATATCGCCGCCGGAGACGACCTCGACAATGGGCAGACCGAATTTGGTCGCAAATTCCCAGTCGCGCTGATCATGACCGGGAACGCCCATGACAATACCAGTACCGTAGCCCATTAGGACATAGTCGGAGACAAACATCGGCAGCATCTTATGTGTTACGGGGTTTTCGGCCTCTACGCCGTCAAGGCGCACGCCGGTCTTTTCCTTATTGAGCTCACCGCGCTCGAAATCGGATTTATGCGCAGCCTCATTCTGATAAGCCTCGACCTCGTCCCAGTTTCTGATCCTGTCCTTCCACTCGCTGAGCAGCGGATGCTCCGGAGAGATGACCATATAGGTCGTACCGAACAGCGTGTCGGCACGGGTCGTGTAAACGGTGACCTCGCTGCCGATATTGGTCTTGAAGGTGACCTCCGCGCCGGTGGAGCGGCCTATCCAGTTGCGCTGCTGGATCTTGACGCGCTCGATGTAATCAACATCGTCCAGATCGTCGATAAGGCGCTGGGCATATTTTGTTATACGCAGCATCCACTGGCTTTTTTCCTTGCGGATGACCTCGCTGCCGCAGCGCTCGCATACACCGTCTACGACCTCCTCGTTTGCAAGCACACACTTGCAGGAGGTGCACCAGTTGACAGGCATGGTGGTCTTGTAGGCAAGGCCGTTCTTATACATCTGGAGGAATATCCACTGCGTCCACTTATAATACTTGGGATCGGTGGTGTCTACCGCTCTGTCCCAGTCAAAGCCGTAGCCGAGCATCTTGAGCTGGGATGTAAAGGTCTTTATGTTGTCGGCCGTGACCTTTGCCGGATGCACATGGTTTTTGATGGCATAGTTTTCGGTGGGCAGACCGAAGGCGTCAAAGCCGATGGGAAACAGGACATTATAGCCGTCCATGCGCTTTTTGCGCGTGACTATATCCATCGCCGTAAAGGGGCGCGGATGACCGACATGCAGTCCCTGACCGGAG
Source organism: Phascolarctobacterium succinatutens (assembly GCA_963640555.1). Classification (GTDB taxonomy): domain Bacteria; phylum Bacillota; class Clostridia; order Oscillospirales; family Oscillospiraceae; genus F23-B02. The sequence continues at coordinate 16,201 of CAVHZB010000007.1, read as the reverse complement.
GGGTACGGGAACTCGATAAGTCCGTAGAACTTGGGGCGGGCGGTATCGCCGGTAACGGCCGCATAGGGCTTGGCCTCTTCCCAGTTTTTCTGCCATTTCTTTTCGATGGCGGTAAAATCGTATTTCATTTCAAAATTGACTCCCTTATAGCATTTTTTGTCCGGAACGCCCCTTAGCAGGGGCCTATAAGGGATGAGAGACCGATCTCCTCGGCGTCGGACCACAGGTGCTCGAGATTGTAGAAGTCTCTGGCTTCCTCAGTGAACACATGTGCCACGACACAGCCGAAGTCAAGAAGCACCCAGCTCCCGCTGCGATAGCCCTCGCGGCGGATAGGAGGCTCGCCGGCCTCGCTCATCTGCTTGTCGATCTCGTCTGTAAGTGATTTTATATGCGTGGAGGATGTACCCGTGCAGATAACGAAATAATCGCACAGTGTAGTCAGTTTATCGGTCTTCAGGACCTTTATGTCCTTGCCTTTTTTGTCGTTAAGAGCTTTTGCAGCTACCTTTACAACTTCATCCGGTGTCATCATTGGTCATCATCCTTACTGTCGGTATTACTTGTCGTGCTTCCCGTATACGGGTAGACCGCCGCCGAGCCCATGGCGCTTGACGAGCTGTAGTTCAGGAAGGAGGATACTCCGCCCTTGAGCTCGCCCGTTGTGGAATAGAAGTTTCCGTCCTTATAGGTGACGATATCAACATTATTGCAGGTGACATCGGTCTCCCACGGGTTAAGATACTCGTTTACCATGTCAAGCCATGCGTCTATATCGCAGAACACATAGCTTGAGCCGAACACGCTGCCGTTGGTGTTGCCCGGCATGGTCATGAATTTTATGCTGTCCTTATCGAGCTTCAGAAATTCCTTGGCGTAATAGAGCATGTCCTCGGTGGAGAGGCTCGTTTTCATATTATCGGTGACGATGCTGATGACCTCGCTGAGGTTGGGAATATTCTTCAGGCTGAGCATCTGCGTTGCGACCGCCATGAGCAGCTCATGCTGCATGTCGATGCGCTGGATATCGCCGCCGGCATAACCGCTTCTGAATCGCATGAGCTGGACAAACTGCTCACCGGTGAGCGTCTGCGAGCCCTCGGGGATATGGATGTGCAGATCCTGCGTCGGATCGTCGTAGTCCATCCCGGACGGAACATCGAACTGAACTCCGCCGATGGTGTCGACGACCTTTTCAGCTGCCTCCATATTGACAAGGATGTACCCGTCAACATCAAAGCCGAGGAACGCCTGAACAAGCTCCTCGCGCATGGTGGCTATCGGGTCGCAGCCATAGTAGGAGCTGCTCTTTACGCCGGAGTAGTACGCGGCATAGTGGTATGCCGAGTTTGCCTTTTTGACCTCATGCTTGAGGTTCGTGAGCGTATCGCGCGGGATGCTGACGACATTGAGCGTGTGATTTACGGTGTCGAGCTGTCCGACCATGATGGTATCGGTATTATTGCTGACAACATCTACACCCGCAACGAGCACCGTGTACACTCCGGGCTTTCTGCCCTCTACGACATCCACGGGAGTATTGTCGTCGTTGTTATTCAGACCCTTATTATCGCTTGGCGGAGCACTCATGAAAAACTCGACATATACATATGCCGCCGCGAGCAGCAGCACGAGGCACAGCAGGATTATAAGGATGACCTTACCGGCCTTGCCTTTTTTCTTTTTCTGCTTTTCCACGGGCTTTTTCGCCTTTGGTGCGCTCTCGTTTTTCACCGGTGCGCTCCTTTCGGCGTAATCATAGTCGTAATAATCCCTGCCTGCGGCAGTATCTCTGCCGTTTTCGTTACCGGAGTGCTTTCCGCTTTTTTTGCCTCCAAATAGCTGCATATCATTGTCCCTTTCTCTGCCGGCACCCCTGCCGTTATTGCTGTTTGTTTGTGTACTTTGCGTACCATTCATACGCCTCGGCAGTAGCGTAATACGGCTCCTGCCCATAGCTTCTTATGTCTTCAAGACTCATTTCAAGCCCAAGTGCCATTGCCTTGTCAAGATCCTCGTAGGCGAGCTTTCTCAGCTTGTCCACGCCCTCAAAGTCCCTGTTAGGCTCAATATAATCCGCCATGTAGATTATCTTCTCAAGCAGCGTCATGTCCGGCTTGCCGGTCGTATGCCATCGGATGGCATCATAGACCTCGCTGCTTATGTTGAAAAGGTCCTTTGCAAGCGCCGCACCGGTCTTGGCGTGCAGTAGCTTTACATTCTCCTCTTCTGCGGTGTCGTTTATAATACCATACTTACGGCACAATATCAATTGGTCGGATAATACAAGTTTTTTCGTAATATCGTGCAGTATTCCGGCTTCCGCCGCATTTTCAGAGTCCTCACCCCAGCGCATGGCGAGATTTACCGCCTCCGCCTCGCAGCCTGCCACATGGGCAACGCGCTTCGGGCTCAGCATTGCATACGCCTTTTCACGCAGCCAGTACAGCTCCGGACGGGCACCGTAATCGCCGTTTTTTATTATGCGGGAATAGACCGGCTCCGGCAGGCACGAAGCGCCCCTGCGCTCGGGCAGCATACTGCGGATATCCGACGATGACATTGGCTTGGGCTCATGGTTTATGAAAACGCACCGGGCGCCGTATGTCTTTTTTAGATACCCTGCATGCCGCATAACGCGCGCGTCCTCGCCCTCGTTGCGGCAGAAAACACCGAGAGTCATATTTTCAAGCAGGAAGCGGAATCTGTACCATTGCTCAAAGCTCAGCAGCATATCGCTGCCCATGGCGAATGTAAACTCCGCATCGGGATACAGCTGCATAAGCTGCTCAAGCGTATCCGCGGAATAGCTTTTGCCGTCGCGGTTTATCTCAATGTCCGACACCTCGGCATTCGGAATATCCGAAAATGCCAGCCTCGTGAGCTCAAGCCGTTCGGCGGCATCGGGGCTTCCGTCGGCAAGGCTTTTATGCGGCGGTATGCTCGCCGGTATTATAAGCATTTTGTCCGGCTTGAGCTGTTCCTGCACGGCATAGGCTGCCTCTATATGTCCGCGGTGAGGCGGGTTAAAGCTGCCGCCGTAGATAACTATCCTCATTTTTTCTTGTCTTTTACAAGAGCTATTTTAGGCTCTTTTTCATTGCGCTTATACAGCACGAATTTACTTCCTATCGTTTGAACGGTCTCTGCCGCACATTTTTCCGCCAGCTCGTCGGCCGCCTCGCGTGCGGTAAGAAGGCTGTTTTCAAGCACTCTGCCCTTTACGAGCTCGCGTGCCTTGAGCGCATCCTTTATCTGTGTGAGCGTATTTTCGGTTATTCCGCCCTTGCCTATCTGGATTATAGTGTCCTCAGTCATCGCGATCGAGCGAAGCTGGGCTCTCTGCTTACTTGTCAATGCCATCGGTTTTCCTCAGTTCTTCTTTGAATTTTGCGAGCGCATGGGCTCTGTGTGATATTTTGTTCTTTATCTCCGTTCCGAGCTGAGCCATGCTCTCGTCATAGCCGTCGGGCATGAACACCGGATCGTATCCGAAGCCGCCCTCGCCGTAAGGCTGTGTAAGTATTTGTCCGCAGCACTCGCCTTCGGTACGGATGATCCTGCCGTCGGGCAGCAGGCAGCATATGCTGGAAACGAATTTTGCCCTGCGGTTTACAGCATCGCCCATTTTTTTGAGCAGGTACTCATACCGCTCCTTATCCGTTGCGTCGTGCCCACCCGGAGCATAGCGCGCGGAGTATACGCCGGGCTCGCCGCCGAGAGCCTCGACCATGAGTCCGGAATCATCGGCAACCGTCATCTCCCCGGTCGCGTCAAACACTGCCTTTGCTTTAAGATACGCATTCTCGGCAAATGTGGTGCCGGTCTCGTCGACCTCAAAATCACAGCCTGCCGTGCGCTGGGACAGTATCTCAACATCCATATCCGAGAGGATCTCGCGCAGCTCCTTCATTTTTTTTGCGTTGTTGCTCGCCAATATGAGTTTTATCATTTAAACAGTGCCTCCACGAACTCCTTCGGAGCAAACGGTATAAGATCGTCTATGCCCTCACCGACTCCGACATACTTGACCGGCAGCTTGAGCTCGTTTGAAATTGCGAAAACGATGCCGCCCTTTGCCGTTCCGTCAAGCTTGGTCAGAACGATACCGCTTATGCCGGCGGTCTCAAGAAACTGCTTTGCCTGAATAAGTCCGTTCTGACCTGTGGTGGCATCGAGCACCATGAGCGTTTCAACATCCGCCTCCGGCAGCTCACGGCGCACGACACGCGTTATCTTGTTGAGTTCGTTCATGAGGTTGGCTTTATTGTGAAGCCTGCCGGCAGTGTCGATTATAACGACATCCGCTCCGCGCGCCTTTGCCGCACATATACCGTCGTACACGACGGCGGCAGGGTCACTGCCCTCATCATGGCGGACTATATCCGCACCCGAGCGCTCCGCCCATATGCCAAGCTGCTCGGCTGCGGCGGCACGGAAGGTATCTCCCGCGCAGAGCAGCACCTTTTTGCCATCGGCGGTCATACTTCCGGCAAGCTTTCCGATAGTTGTTGTTTTGCCGACTCCGTTTACTCCGACCATCAGGATGACCGACGGCTTTGTATCCAGCTTGAGAGCGGTGTCCATCTGACCGAGCATATCCTGCATATACGAAACGAACGCCGCCTTTGCATCCTTGCCGCGATTTATGCGGGATCTGAGCAGGATGTGCTTGTAGTCATACATGATCTTCGCCGTCGTTTCGCCGCCGACATCGGCCATGATGAGCATTTCCTCAAGCTCATCGTAGAAATCCTCGCTGTCGATGTCATAATTGCGGAATACCTCTTCGAGTTCCTCGATGTTTTTGCGGGTCTTTGTAAGACCGGAAAACATTTTGTCAAAAAAGCCCATATTGACCTCCTCAGTCGTTTTCTATTGATCGCTGTGCCTGATCCAGGTCAAGCTCTATGACCTTCGATACGCCCTTTTCCTGCATGGTAACACCGTAGAGGTGATCTGCCTCCTCCATGGTGCCGCGGCGGTGAGTTATAACGATAAACTGTGTTTTATCGCACATTTTGCGCATGTAATCTGCATATCTCGTGACATTTGCTTCGTCAAGAGCCGCCTCTATCTCGTCCATAACACAGAACGGTGTCGGGCGCACCTTGAGTATCGCAAAATAAAGTGCTATGGCGACAAATGCCTTTTCTCCGCCGGAAAGCAGGCTTATATTCGACACCGCCTTGCCCGGCGGCTGCACCTTTATCTCTATGCCGCATTCGAGCGGGTCGGACTCGTCCTCAAGTATGACCGATGCCTTGCCGCCGCCGAAAAGCTCCAGAAATGTTTCCCTGAAGTTTTCGTCGATGAGTCTGAACTGACCGAGGAAGACCTCCTTCATCTCGGCGGTAACATCGTTTATTATTCCCAGCAGCTCCTTTTTCGCCTTTTCAATATCGCTGCGCTGACCGGTGAGGTATTCATAACGGGTGTTTACGCGCTCGAACTCCTCGATAGCGCCGATATTCGGCGTTCCGAGAGCGGATATCTGACGACGCAGATCGTTTATCCCGCGGGTCTCCTTCTGCAGGTTTTCGACCGGCTGACGCAGTGATTCGGCTGCCGAAAAGCTGAGCTCATAATTATCCCACAGCTTATCGAGGATCTGCTTTTCCTCCATATCCGCCGCGAGCTTTTTCTGTTCAAGCCTTGCGCAGCTTCGCTCAAGCTCGAGCAGGCGGCGGTTGGACTCCTGACTGTCCTTATCCGTCTTCGTTCTTCTGCCCTCGAGCTCCATTCTCTTGGCGTTAATTTCCGCTATCTCTGCTTTTATACTCTCTGCCTGAGCGAGTATACCGTCACGCCGCTTCAAAACGGCATCAAGTTTTGTCTGAATATCGCGGCAGTTGTCCTCCGCCTTCCTTATGGCATCGCGCCTGAGCTCGCTGTCTCCGGAGAGGCTCTCCGACAGCGCTCTGAGCTGCTGTGCCGAGGACTCGGTCGCACGCTTTTCGGCCTCGGCAGAGGCTTTATCGCGCAGTATCTCCGCGCGCTCCTCTATGGCTGCGTCAAGCTCATACCGCAGTCCCGAAATGGCGTTTACTGCTTTTTCGAGCTCGCGCTCAGAGCTGTCATACTCTTTGCCGAGGCTGACTCGGCGCTTCTTCAGGGCTTCGAGCTCGTTTGCCCGTGACAATATGCCCGTTCCGCGGGCGGCGCTGCCGCCGGTCATGGAGCCGCCGGCATTTATGAGCTGCCCATCGAGGCTGACTATGCGCAGCCGGTTCCCGTTTGCCTTAGATATACGCACGGCATCGCCGAGCGTTTCGGCGACGACCGTTCTGCCCAGCAGATTTGCAAAAATACCGTCGTAGACCTTGTCGAAGCTTACAAGGTCATATGCAACGCCGACAAATCCACGGTCGTTCACGGGCGCATCCTTCATGACGCTGCCGCGCACGGTGTCTACCGGCAGGAATGTCGCTCTGCCGGAATCGGAGCGCTTGAGCATTTCAATGGCACTGCGTCCGTCATTCTGAGTGTCGATAACTATATTCTGCATTGCAGCGCCCAACGCAGTCTCTATCGCCAGCGCATATTCGTTATCTGTTTTTATAAGATTTGCAACCGGTCCGTGCACACCGCGCAGATTGCCTCTGCCTGCTTCGCGCATGACCGTTTTTACCGCTTTCGAAAAGCCCTCATACTCCTTTTCCATTTCCGAGAGCATATGTATGCGGGCATCCATGCTGCGGCAGTCCACAGAAAGGCGGCTGACCTTTTCCCTGAGCTGTCCGACCGCGTTTTCGCGGCTTTGCAGCTTCATGCGGCAGCCCTCTATGATATTGCCGCTGCCGGTCTCCTTCTGCGAGAGCTCCGCTATGTCTTCCGCCAGCGAGAGCGCGCGGGCGGCGTTTTCGTCGATCTGTTTTTCTATCTCAAGCAAGCGGCTCTGGGCGCCGGCTATATCGCTTTTCATGCGCTGTACGGTCTCTTCGCCGCTTTTGATGTTGGCTCTGAGCACCGCCGCCTGAGAGTCGCACTCGGCGGCTCTGCCCTCGGTCTGTGATAATCTTTCGCGCGCCTTATCGGCTTCGATATCCTTTTCGTGCATACGCTCGGATATGCTGTCTGCCGACGCATACAGAGCCTCAAGGCTCCTGTGGGCCTCATCGAGCTCGTTTTTTGCGTTTTCGTAATCTGCGCCTATGACCTGTGCCTGAGTGCGCAGCTTGTCGAGCGTCGCCATCCAGACGGAGATCTCCCGCACACGCAGCTCATCGCGCAGAACGAGGTATTTCTTTGCTGTTTCCGACTGCTTGCGCAGAGGCTCGACCTGAAGCTCGAGCTCGTCTATCTTATCGTTTATGCGCAGAAGATTCTCCTCGGTTTTTGCAAGCTTGCGCTCGGATTCCTCCTTACGGCTGCGGTAGCGGGATATGCCGGCAGCCTCCTCGAAAACCTCGCGGCGGTCGGTGCTCTTATTGGAAACGATATCCGCGATCTTACCCTGACCGATGATGGAATAGCCGTCTCTGCCGAGACCGGTATCCATAAGGAGGCTGTTTATGTCCTTGAGCCTCACCGCCTCACGGTTTATGTAATATTCGCTCTCACCGCTGCGGTAATATCTGCGCGTGAGCATAAGCTCGGTGTTGTCGCAGTCGAAAATGTGCTCGGAGTTATCTATTATGAGCGATACCTGCGCAAAGCCCAGCGCCCCGCGCTTTTCCGTACCGCCGAAGATAACATCCTCCATTTTTCCGCCGCGTAGGGTCTTTGAGCGCTGCTCGCCCATGACCCACAGTATCGCGTCGGATATATTTGATTTGCCGGAGCCGTTAGGTCCGACTATCGCGGTTACATCCTTTTCAAATGTTATGCGGGTCTTGTCCGGAAATGACTTGAACCCCTGCAATTCCAATGCTTTAAGATACAAATGCTCTACCTCTGATAAACAATGTTTCAGATTATTCTATAATAAACGGCTGTCTTAATCAAGCCTGATAACGCGTATTTCCCCGATTTTTTCATCGGATTGACGAATTTTCAGCTCTCTGATCGAAAACTCCCTCTTTAAGCTCTCGATATTGCACCTGTGCTGTCCCGCCATTTTTGAAACATCCGAGCGGTTTACGAGCAGCAGCACCGAGCTTCCGGGAGATATCCCCGCAAGCTTCTCACGCGCTTTTTCGAGCATGAGGCGCGACCTCACAAGCTCTCCGAGAGCCGGATGATATGCCCCGCCGAGGGCATCTCCTCCGCTGAGATCCTCCGTGGGGTTGAGCCCCATCCGGATTATCGGTATGCCCGCCGCATCAAACAGCGGAACGATCTGCGCACAGACTCGCACGGCGTCCTCCACCGTGTGCTCTCTGTATCTTCCCGCACGCCACAGATCACAAAGCACGGTGTCGCGCACGATGACAGTAGGGTATATCCTTACCCCGTCGGGCGAAAGTGCTATTATGCGCTTTGCCGTTTCGACGCAGCCGGCATCGGTATCACCCGGAAGTCCGGTCATCATTTGCAGGATAAGCTTGAAGCCATGCGATTTTATAAGCTCCGATGCTTCGACCACCGATGCACTGTCATGCCCTCTGCCGGAAAGCTCAAGCACCCTGTCGCACATGGACTGCGCGCCGAGCTCTATCGTCTCAACTCCGTAATTTTCAAGTCGCTTGAGAACTGCTGTATCTATGGCGTCGGGGCGTGTCGAAAGCCTTATGGAGCTGACGGTGCCGTTATCCAGATACGGCTTTGCCGCCTCCAGAAGCGTCGTTTGCTCCCGCTCCGGTATGGCGGTGAAGCTGCCTCCATAAAACGCCAATTGCCGCTTTGTCCCCGCTGGGGTCAAGGCGGCTGCTGCTTCTATTGCATTTTTGACGGTCTGCGCCGTTGCGGGCTCCTGACTGCCGGATATTCTGCGCTGATTGCAGAAAACGCAGTCGTTAGGGCAGCCCAGATGCGGCACGAACACCGGTATTATCCTGTTTCTTGGTGTCATTTGCCAAGCCTCTCAAGTGCTTCGCATGCAGCGGCCTGCTCTGCTTCCTTCTTCGTTCTTCCGCTGCCGGTGCCGATGATCTCACCGTTCAGGCTCACCTCCGACAGAAACAGCTTGTCATGATCCGGTCCCGACTCGCCTGCGTCGTGATATCTGAGCACCTGATCTGCCTTGCGCTGTACGAGCTCCTGAAGCTCGGTCTTATAGTCGGTGGCATGGTGTGCCTTGACGCTTTCGGGACTGAGTATCATTTTCTCTATAAAACGCTCGGCGGGCTCAATACCGCCATCGAGGAAAATGGCGGCAATGACCGCCTCGACCGCGTCCGCGAGTATTGACGCACGGTTTCTGCCTCCGTTTTTCTCCTCACCTCTGCCCATGCGCAGGACCGCTCCCAGCTCAAGCTCCTGGGCTGCACCGTACAGGCTGTGCTCACAAACGAGCTCGGCACGCACTCTCGTCATTTTGCCCTCAGGCAGCGAAGGAGTGATCGCATACAGGTGCTTTGCGGCAACGAAGCCAAGCACGGAATCGCCGAGAAATTCAAGCCGTTCGTTGCTTGGAATACCCTCGGCGCGGTTTTCGTTTGCATACGAGCTGTGTGTCAGCGCGTTTAAAAGAAGCTGCTTATCCTTGAATGTATAGCCTAATTTATCTTCAAACCGTTTCACTTACTGCACTTCTTCCGAAATTTTCATGTAATCAATATTTTTCTCGATATCTCCGACTATGCCCGACTCGGCGAATGCCATAGCCTGACGGATCGCGGCGAAGAAGGCCTCATCACCGGAGGAGCCGTGAGCCTTTATGACGGGCTTGGATATGCCGAGGAACGCAGTTCCGCCGACCTCGTTAGGGTCTATCCTCTTTGCGATGCCTTTGACATCCTTTTTGACGACAGCCGCCGCAAGTTTATTCTTCGTGCTCATCAGGAATACATCCTTGAGCTCGGTAAACAGCCACTTTGCAACGCCCTCCGCGGTTTTAAGGGCAATATTTCCGGAAAAACCGTCCGTTACGACGACATCAACGCCGCCGAGCAGCATTGTGCTCGCCTCGACATTACCGACAAAGTTAAGTCTGCCCTCTTCCTTTGCTAGGGCAAGAAGCTTATATGTATCGTGCTGGAGCTGACCGCCCTTGGTCGGCTCGGTGCCGATGTTCAAAAGGCCTACGCGCGGGTTCTCAAGTCCCATCATCCTGCGGGCGTAAAAGCTGCCCATATATGCAAACTGGAGAAGATACTCCGGCGTGCATTCGGCGTTTGCACCGCAGTCGATCAGCATAAGACCGTTTTCGCGGCTCGGCAGCACCGGCGCCATCGCCGCCCGGCGGACGCCCTTGACGCGCTTTACAATAAGCGTTGCTCCTGTGAGCAGAGCTCCGGTGGAGCCCGCCGACACCATTGCGTCACCGCCACCGTTTTTCAGAAGATTCAAAGCGACCGTCATGGACGAGTCCTTTTTGCGCCGGGTAGCGGTGCTGGGATCGTCCTCCATGGTGACGACCTCGCGTGCATCAACTATCTCAATGCCGCTTCTGTTTTCTCCGAGGTGCTTTTCGATCTCCTCGCGGCGGCCTACAAGCACGAGCTCCGCTCCGAGCCGGTCGCGTGCATAAACCGAGCCCTTTACTATTGCCTCAGGAGCGTTGTCGCCGCCCATTGCGTCAACTATTATTTTCACAGCCGAAGACCTCCCTTTTCATTATCTCATCTATGAGCGCCAGACTCCTTGCGGAGATCTCGGCATTTTTATTGCGCTTGCCCTTTACTCTGTAGCCGAGAGGCGATATTATCCCGAAGTTTATATTCATCGGCTGGAAATCGCCGACGCTGCCGCCGGATATGTACAGGCTCAGCGCACCTATTGCGGTCTCCTGCGGAAAGTTGACCGGCTCAAGCTGCATGAGCCGCGCAGCGGTCTCTATGCCGACGAGCATGCCCGATGCCGCCGACTCAACATAGCCCTCAACGCCCGTCATCTGTCCGGCAAAGCTGAGATGCGGCTGCGATCTGAGTCGGTAGTATCTGTCAAGCAGCTTAGGGCTGTTGAGATAGGTATTGCGGTGCATCACACCGTAGCGCACGAAATCGGCATTTATAAGCGCAGGTATCATTGAAAAGACGCGCTTCTGCTCGCCCCATGTGAGATGAGTCTGGAAGCCGACTATGTTATACAGCGTTCCGTCGGCATTATCGCGTCTGAGCTGAACAACGGCATAATTTTCACGCCCCGTGCGCGGATCGCGCAGACCGACCGGCTTCATAGGTCCGTAGCGCAGGGTGTCCTCCCCGCGTCTTGCCATGACCTCCACCGGCATGCAGCCTTCAAACACGCCGCCGTCATCAAAGCCGTGTACCTCCGCTTCCTTGGCGCTGCACAGCTCACGCACGAACGATCTATACTCGTCTTCGTCCATCGGGCAGTTTACATAATCCGCAGTGCCCTTATCATAGCGCGAAGCAAAAAACGCGCTTTCCATGTCAATGCTGTCAAGCGTTACTATCGGTGCTACGGCATCGTAAAAATGAAGTCCCGCACTTCCGCAAAGCGCCTGTATCTTATCGGCCAGAGCATCGCTCGTGAGCGGTCCCGTAGCCACGACGGTCTCGCCCTCCGGGAAGTCAAGGGCTTCGTCGGCTATGACCTCGATATTTTCGTTTTTATTGAGCTTCTCGGTTATGTACCGGGCAAACGCTTCCCTGTCAACGGCGAGGGCTCCGCCCGCGGCAACGCGGTTAGCGTCGGCACTCTCCATTATCAGCGAGCCCATGCGCCGCATTTCGGCTTTGAGCAGTCCGACCGCATTTGTGAGCTCATCGCTGCGCAGGGAGTTTGAGCAGACGAGCTCGGCAAAATATTCCGATGTGTGCGCGGGAGTCATTTTCTTGGGCTTCATCTCGACAAGGCGCACCCTTATCCCGCGCTTTGCAAGCTGCCATGCACATTCACTGCCCGCAAGTCCGGCTCCGAGGACCGTTACCTGTTCCATATCATCATCCCTTAGACTTTTTAGCCGTTGTTTTTTTCTTTGCAGCGGACTTCTTCTCGGCGGGTTTTTTCTTGTATCCGCGCTTATCCTCCGGCACGAACTCCGGACAATCCTCATTTATGCAGAATGATTTCTGCCTGCCTCTGCCGCTGGGCTTGAACAGCGTTTTTCCGCAGCTCGGGCAATTGTCCTTCGTTGGCACATACCATGTCATGAAGCCCTTTATCTCGCTGCCGTCGGCTGCGGTGCCGCGCCACGGGCAGTCAGCTCCGCGCTCACAGGCATAATAGGTGTTTCCCTTTTTCGATGTGCGCTTGAGTATGCGGCTGCCGCATTTTGGGCACTTGCCCGGCATTTCGATAACCAACGGCTTTGTGAAGCTGCACTCCGGATAAGCCGGACACGCGAGGAACCTTCCGAAGCGTCCGGATTTTACGACCATCTGCTTGCCGCAGACATCACAGTACTCGTCACTGAGCTCATCGGGGACCTTTATCCTCACACCGTCAAGCGCCTTCTCGGCATCCTCGAGCTCAATGCTGAAATCGCCGTAAAAATCGCGCAGGAGCTGCTTCCAATGGAGCTCGCCGCTCTCGACCTCGTCGAGCTGCTCCTCCATGTGGTTTGTGAATTTCAGATCGACTATATCGGGGAAGCGCTCCTCCATGAGCTGTGTGACCACCTCGCCGAGATTTGTGGGCTTGAGGTATTTGCCGTCCTTAACGACATACTCATGTGAGGTTATGGTGGAAATGGTCGGCGCATAGGTAGACGGGCGGCCTATTCCCTTTTCCTCCATGGCTCTGATGAGCGTAGCCTCCGTATACCGTGCGGGAGGTTGTGTAAACTGCTGCTCGGGCAGCATTTTTTCAAGATAGACCCGCTCACCCTCCTCAAGGGTGGGCAGCTTGCTGCGGGGCTCGTCGCTTTCCTCGTCCTTGCTCTCCTCATACACCGCAGTGTAGCCTGCAAAGCGCATTTCGGAGTAGTTGGAGCGGAATATGCAGCCGTTTGACTCAATGTCTACAACGACATTATCATAAACGGCGTTTGCCATCTGGCAGGCGGTGAAGCGACCCCATATGAGGCGGTAGAGCCTGTACTGCTCAGGTGTGAGATCCTTGCGCACGATATCGGGGCTGAGCTCGATATTAGTCGGGCGGATCGCCTCGTGCGCATCCTGTGCGCCGGACTTGGTCTTGTACACGCGGAACGAGCCGTGATAATACTCCTTGCCGTAGTGGTCGATGATATAGTTTTTTGCCGCCATGAGCGCCTCGTCGGAAAGGCGCAGAGAGTCTGTACGCATGTAGGTTATAAGACCCACTGTGCCGTGACCCTGAATGTCAACACCTTCGTAAAGCTGCTGAGCAATGGACATTGTGCGGCGCGGAGTCATGCCGAGGCGGCGGCTCGCCTCCTGCTGGAGGGTGGAGGTTATAAACGGGGGTGAGGGTGAGCGGTGCTTTTTGCCGCGCTTGACGGTTTTGACCTTAAACGGCTCATCCTTGGTCGCACTTATGACGGCGTTTACATCCTCCTCCGAGCGGAGCTCGAGCTTTTTATCGTCCTTACCGTAAAATCTGGCGGTGAACCTGCCCTCGCCGCTGTCGGTACCGAATATCGCGTCGAGCAGCCAGTACTCCTCGCTCACAAAGCTTCTAATATCGTTTTCACGGTCAACGACCATGCGCGTTGCGACTGACTGCACTCTGCCGGCCGACAGTCCGCGGCGGATCTTCTTCCACAGCAGCGGCGAAAGCTTATAGCCGACGAGACGGTCGAGCAGCCGCCTTGCCTGCTGCGCATCGACAAGGTTATTGTCGATATCGCGCGGCTTTCCTATGCTTTCGGTGACGACCTTCTTGGTTATCTCATTGAATGTAACGCGTCTTGCGCGCTCATCGGTCAGAGCCAAAAGCTCCTTGAGATGCCACGAGATAGCCTCGCCCTCGCGGTCAGGGTCGGTTGCAAGATAAACGGTTTTTGCGTTCTTGCTGAGCTTTTTGAGCTCGTCTATTATTTCCTTGTGATCCTTGACAGGAATGTACTTCGGCTCGAAATCGTTTTCAATGTCGATGCCGAGCGTGCTCTTCGGGAGATCCCTGAGATGTCCCATGGATGCTACGACCTTGTAATCGCTGCCAAGGTATTTTTCTATCGTCTTTGCCTTTGCAGGCGACTCGACGATGACGAGATTTTTCTTTGCGCTGGGCATTTATCGTCCTCATTTCATCTTAATATTCAGCGAAAAGCGCTTGCCCGTCTCCTGCCGGACATAGCCCTTTATCTGTAGCAGGGTAAGATCCGCGAGCACCTTTGCAGGCGAAAATCCGCTGCGCTCAATTATCGTGTCAACATGAAGCGAGCCCTCATCCATGGCTCCGACTATCTTCAGTTGGCTCGGACTGAGCCCCTCCAGCTGTTTCTTCAAGTCAATATAAGCCGCGTCGGATGCCTTGTCAACAACTTTTTTCGTGCGCTTTTCGTCAGGCACGGCTTTTGAGTCCTCATTCTGACGCTGTGTGAGCGCCATCGGGATGAGTCGGCCGGTGTCTCTGAACCTGACCTCTCTGAGCTTATCCGGATAAAAGGCGGCAAACTCGCTGACTACATCCCAACCGTTTGTTACCGGCTTTGCGCCCTCTTTTATGAGCAGATTCGTTCCCTCACTGCTCGGCTGGTCGGCATTGCCGGGGACGGCGAATATCTCCTTACCCTGATCGGCAGCCTCGTTTACGAACAGCCTTGTTCCGCTGCGCATAGGTGCTTCGATCACGGCGACACCGAGCGAAAGTCCGCTCGTTATGCGGTTTCTCGCCCGAAAAAATGAGCTGTGCGGCTTTGTGCCGGGCGCATACTCGCTTATGAGTGCGCCCGTAAGCGCTATCTCGCGTGAGTAGCTGCTCTTATCAAGCTCGTGCGGCAAACCGAGCACACCGATGACCCGTCCCTCGGCATACAGCGCACCCTCAGCCGCAGCGGAGTCAATACCGCGCGTTAAGCCGGATATGACCGTCGCGCCGCATTTTGCTATCTCATAGCCCATGCGCATCCCCATCTTCAGCCCGTAGTGTGTTGCCCTGCGGGTACCGATTATGGCTATTGCCGGCAGCGCGTCTATATTCGGAAGTCTCCCCTTTACATATAGGACCGCCGGCGGCAGGTGTATATTGCGAAGACGCTCGGGGTAGCGTGCATCGTTCATGGTCACGATATCTATTCCCGTGCTTTCGCACTTTTCGAGTATTTCCTTTGCCGTTTCAAGGCTCCGCTTTTCAAGCTGCTGCGCACCGTCCTTATCGCGCGGGAGAATGCGCTCGAGCTCACCCTTCGGCGCATTGTACACATTCTCCGGCGTTTCGTAATGTGAAAGCAGCGCAGCGACGGTCTTTGCGCCTATCTGAGGCGTATTTGAGAGCCACAACCAATACAGCACATCATCCATAGCCTTACCTCGACATTTCCCACATTATGACCGATGCGGCCACTGCCGCATTGAGCGACTCTGACTGCGGGTTCATCGGTATTATTATTTCTCCGCCGCATATATCGAGAAGCTCCTTTGACAGTCCCCTGCCCTCACTGCCGATGGCGACTGCGCTGCGGTGAAGCTCTGCGCGCCGGATATCGGCGGCGCGATCGCTCAGTGCCGCTCCGAACAGCGGCAGGCACCAACGCTGAGTGAAGCCGTCGAGCTGCCCGATGCTCATGCGCAGGACTCTCTGACGGAAGATGGCGCCCATGCTCGCACGAACGGTTTTGGGGTTATACAGATCCGCGCAGGCTCCGACCATTATGACTGCGTCGATATTAAACGCATCTGCGCTCCGTATGACCGTTCCGACATTGCCGGGATCCTGAAGATTTTCGATGACTATGATCCGCTCGGGTCTGAAGCCTTCATCCTCCGCGGGGACAGTGACCGTAAACACGGGACCCGGTCCCGAGCGCAGGGGCGAAGCGTATTCAACAAGATCCGCCGGAGCACAATACTGCTCAACGCTTTCTGGAAGCTCCATGGGCTGCACGCCCTCACGCCAAAGCACCTGCTTTATGTCGGCGCCGGAGCTCAACGCCTCTCTGAGCGTTTTCTCACCGTCGCATATAAACTGCCGGCACTCTGCGCGGTAGCCGTTATCCGCGGCTACCGCGCGCATATGGCATATTATTCTGTTTTTTCTTGAGCTTATCTTTTCCATAGAAGATAATTTATATCACAACTTCGAGTTTGTCAAACACATACATTAAATA
>CAVHZB010000006.1:0-6741 GCA_963640555.1 Phascolarctobacterium succinatutens | reverse complement strand
GAGAGAATATATATAATATTTAAGGGGAGAACCATGAAGAAATCAGCTCTTACCACCACTATCAGCATCCTGCTTATACTTGCGGGTGTGTTTGCGCTTATCGCGGCCGGCTTCGGAGTGAAGGACGGTCTTGCGATCAAGAAGTATAAGGAAGACGACGCGAAGGCGGCGGATGTTGTCGGTGAACTTGAGAAAGCTATAGATGCGCTCAAGGCAAACGAGGAGGCCTACCTTGAGGGCGTAGGCACATATAATAAGGGTCTCAGCGACTATGCCGCCGGTCAGCAGGCTTATAATGCCGGCAAAGCTGAGCTGGATCAGGGCTATATGGACTATGAGGCGGGCAAGAAGGCTCTGGAAGAGGGCAGAGCCAAGATCGCCGAGGGTCAGGCAATGATAGACGCAAATACGGACGCATATAACGAAGGCAAGGAGCTGCTTTCAAAGATCGAGCCGCTAATGCCGTATCTTGAGCAGTATGTTCAGCTCCGCGACGGTACCGTTGCGAAGCTGCCCGGCTTTGACAGCGCTCAGGCGTGGTTTGTCGGCGTTGTCCGTCCTCTCGCATCCCGTCTCGGACTTGAGATACCTGCCGATGTAACCGATTTTCCCGCATATATGCAGAACATGGTAGCAGAGGGCAAGGCTATGCTCAAGCAGTATGAGGACGGTCTTGCCGAGCTCGAAGCGGGCAAGGCGGAGCTTGCAGCCGGTGAAGCCGCTCTTGCCGATGCGGAGAAACAGCTTGCGGCCGGTGAAGCCGCTCTCGCCGACGGCGCGGACGAGCTCGCGGCCGGCGCTGCGGCGCTCGCCTCCGGCAAGGCGGATCTCGAGGCGTTCGAGGAAGGCATGGCGCTCGTTGATGAGTACACCATGACCTGCTACAAAAATGAACCCATTTACCGCTACAACGGCGATATGGCGGTGCCCGGTCCCGAGCAGCGTCTCGGCGCGGACTTCGATTGGAAAAAGTACGATGAAAACGGCGAGCTCGTAACTCTGCGCAACGGTGAGCCGTATCTCGACCTCGACAAGTGCCTCGAAGTGTGCAAGAGCTTCCGCGAGTCGGTAGCCGAGCATGTCGCGGATGTAACTCAGGAGCTCACCATGCGCCTGATACTCTATGTGGTGGTTGCCGTTGCGGGCGTGCTTGGTATAATCGGAGGCATCCTCGGTCTGGCCGGCAGACGCCCGGCGGTCGTTCTTGGCATCATGACCGCAGCGCTTGCAGTCGGCTGCAATATCTTCGGACTGCTCACCCGTTATCACGGCTATACATATCCGCTCAAGGACGGTACCTATTCCGGCACCCTACAGCTTATCGGCATAATAGTCTTTGCTGCCATTGCGATAGCTTTCGTGATCTTCACCGTATCGGCAAGAAAGGCGGCAGCAGGCGCAGCCGCCGCAGAGGCGTAAATATAAACATCCGAATAAATAAACACCACGGTGCAGACCGTGGTGTTTATTTATTCGTGCAAAAAAGTCACGCTTTTTTACATGCCGGGAAAACGCCTCTCAGTGCGACTCCGCAAAGCCGCCGTCGGCGCAGAGCACCTGTCCGGTTATAAAGGACGCCCTGTCCGATGCCAGGAACTCGACCGCGGCGGCAATATCCTCCGGTCTGCCGAGTCTGCCGAGCGGCGTAGCCTCAGCAAGCATATCAAGGGTCTCCTGTCCGAGCACCTGTACCATATCGGTGTTTATAACGCCCGGCGCAACGCAGTTTACGCGGATACGCGACGGCGCAAGCTCCTGCGCGAGAGACCTCGTGAGTCCTATGATGGCATGCTTTGTTGAGGAATACGCCACCTCGCACGATGCGCCGTGCTCACCCCATATGGAGGACACATTCACGATGCAGCCGGCGTGCTCATGCAGCATATCCGGCAGCACCTCCTGAATGGTGTTGAACGCACCGCCGAGATTCACCGCAAAAATGCGCTGCCAGTACTCGCTGCTGATATCCTGGAAAAGGCACTGCCTCGCAATTCCGGCGTTATTTACAAGAAGCGTTACGCTGCCAAAGCGCTCGCGTATCGCCTGCACCATAGCATGTACCGCCTCCCTGTCGGAGACATCGGCTCTATACGCCATGACCTCCGCGCCCAGAGACGAAAGCTCGCGCAGGAGCTCCTCGGCTTTATCCTCGCGCTCTATGTAGTTTATGCAGACCGCGTATCCGCTTTCGGCAAGCGTCCGTGCGCATGCCCTGCCGATGCCGCGCGAGGAGCCCGTTATAAGTGCAACCTTTTTCATTTTTCATCCCTCAAACTGGCTCGTGTACAGCTCCCTGTACAGTCCGCCTGCTTTGAGAAGCTGCTCATGCGTTCCGCTTTCGACAACATCGCCCTTGTCCATAACAAGGATGAGGTCGGCATCTCGTATCGTTGAGAGCCTGTGCGCTATGACAAAGCTCGTTCTGCCGCGGGTAAGCCTGTCCATAGCCTTCTGCACGAGCGCCTCGGTGCGCGTATCGACCGAGCTGGTCGCCTCGTCGAGAATTATCATCGGCGCGTTTTCGACCATCGCACGCGCTATCGTCAAAAGCTGGCGCTGACCGGCCGAGAGGCTGCTGCGGTCGTTGAGCTGAGTCTCGTATCCGTCGGGGAGGGTGGAAATGTAATGATCCATGCCGACGAGCTTGCAGGCTGCCTGTATCTGCTCATCGGTAACATCCTTCTTGCCGTAAGCGATATTCTCGCGGTAGGTGCCCTCGAACAGCCATGTATCCTGAAGCACCATGCCGAACATGGAATGCACCTGGCTGCGCTTGAGCTCCGATATGGGCACGCCGTCTATCTTTATCTGCCCGCTCCACACATCGTAAAAGCGCATCAGCAGGTTTACCATCGTTGTTTTGCCCGCACCGGTGTAGCCGACTATGGCCACCTTCTGTCCGGGCTCGACGCTCGCGGAGAAGTCGTTTATGATCGGCTTATCCTCATCATACCCGAAGCGGACATTCTCGAAATCCACCCTGCCGCGTACATGGTCAACGGTGCGTGTGCAGCCGCTGTCATCGCTCATCTCCTCTTCGCCGAGGAAGCCGAACACGCGCTCGCCCGCAGCGCCCGCGGACATGAGGCTGTTTACCGCCTGCGATATCTGGCTGAGTGGATTGGTGAAGAGCTTTACATAGGTTATAAACGCGATGACCGTTCCGAAGCGGATGCTGCCGCTCATTGTGAGCGCCGCACCCACGACGCAGACCGCGACATAGCCGAAGTTTCCGACAAAGCTCATCAGCGGCATCATAAGTCCGCCGAAAAACTGCGATTTCCATGCACTGTTGTAGAGATTTGTGTTTATCCGGTCAAACTCCTCTTTGGCCTGTCCGACAGCTCCGTAAACGCGCACTATATCGTGCCCGGAGTACATTTCCTCGATATGACCGTTCATTTCGCCCAGATTCTGCTGCTGCTGAACAAAATATTTTCTTGAACGGGCGACTATGACGAACATCAGGACAAAGCCGATTATCGAGGCGCCGACAGCGGTGAGCGCAAGCTTGCCGCTTGTGACGAACATTATAACGGTAACGCCGACAAACTGTACGACCGCCTGAACGAGCGTTGTTATGCTGGAGTTCAGCGCCGAGGATATGGTGTCGACATCGTTTGTGATGCGGCTGAGCACATCGCCGACGGTGACCTTGTCGAAAAACTTTAGCGGAAGCCTGTTTATCTTCCGGCTGATGCTCGTGCGCATGCTCCATGCAAGCTTCTGCATGACGGTTATCATTATGTAGCTCGATGCGCATGTCACAAGGTTCGCGCCGATGTAAATGACGAGTATGGTTATTATCGACTTAACGATAAGCCCCATGTCGATGCCTGCAGCAAGCCCGTCGCTTATATCGTTTGTAAGACGGGCGAGCTTATCGGGCGCAATAAGCGTGAGCACAATGCCGATAATGCTGAACGCAAGCGCCGCCGCTATCGGTCCGTACCACGGCTTGAGGTATCTCAGAAGCTCGACCATTGAGCTTTTTACATTCTTGGGTTTTTCGCCCGCTCCCCTTCCCGGAGGTCCTTTTCTCATACCGCTCATATGGCAAGTTCCTCCTCCGAAAGCTGACTGAGAGCTATCTGGCGATAGACATCGCATGAGCCGAGAAGCTCCCTGTGCGTGCCGATGCCGACTATCCTGCCCTCGTCAAGCACTATTATCTTATCCGCGCTCATTATCGTTCCGATGCGCTGGGCGACGATGAGCTTTGTACGGCCCTGTGTTTTTTCGCGGAGAGCGTCGCGGAGCTGACGGTCGGTCTTGAAGTCAAGCGCGGAGAATGTGTCGTCAAATATGAATATCTCCGCGTCGCGGCACAGTGCGCGGGCAATGGACAGTCTCTGCTTCTGACCGCCGGAGAAATTCGTGCCGCCGCGCGCCACATGCGCGTTCTCTCCCTCCTCAAGCTCGCTCACGAACTCCTGCGAGTGCGATATCTCAAGCGCGCTCGGAAGCTTTTCGGCATCCGCATTCCTGCCGAACGCGACATTATCCGCAACGGTCCCTGTGAACATGACCGCCTTCTGCGAAACATAGCCTATCTTTGCATACAGCGACTCAAGATCATATTCCTTAACGTTCACTCCGTCTACGAGCACCTCGCCCTCCGTTGCGTCGTAAAGGCGCGGTATGAGGTTTACGAGCGTCGTTTTACCGGAGCCGGTAGAGCCGATAAACGCTATCGTCTCACCCCTGCCGGCCTTGAAGCTTATATCGCGCAGAACGCTGCCGCTGCCGCCGGGATATACAAAGCTTACATTTTTAAACTCAACGGTGCCGGGCTCCGAGCCGCCGGCGGCGGTGCCGCTTACTATCTTCGGGCTGGTCTCGAGCACCTCGCTTATGCGCTTTGCCGCCTCAAGCGCCCTCGGCGCGATGATAACGACCATGACTATCATTACAAAGCTCATTATGACCTGCATGGCGTAGGACATGAAAACTATCATATCCGCAAATATATCGACCCTCGTCATTACTGCGGCAGCCGAGTCTGCGGCAACGGCATTTATAAGCACCGCTCCTATCCAGTAGATCGACATATTAAGGCAGTTCATCACAAGGCTCATAAACGGGCTGAGCATGGTCATGGTACGGTTTGCATACAGCGAATTTTCGAGCAGATCGGTGTTTGCCTTCTCAAACTTCTTTTCCTGATATTTTTCGGCGTTATACGCCCTTACAACGCGAATGCCGGTGAGGTTTTCGCGTGCCGACTGGTTGAGAGCGTCCTGCAGCCACTGCATCCTGCGAAAGCGCGGGAAGGTGAGCTTTATCGCAATGCCGAGTATCACAATGAGCAGCACGACCGCGATGCCGGTAGCAAGCGACCACTGCCATGCCTTGCCGGCTATCTTCATTATCGCCCAGACCGCCATGAGCGGTGCCTTTACGACGACCTGAAGCGCAAGCACCACCATCATCTGTACCTGCGATACATCGTTTGTCGAGCGCGTTATAAGGCTGGCGGTGGAAAAGGCGTTTATCTCCTCAAGCGTAAAGCTCTCGACCTTATCGAACATCTCTTTTCTCAGACGGCGCGAGAAGTTTGCCGCTATGCGGGATGCGAAAAAGCACACCGCTATGGAGGATATCAGGCTTCCGAAGGCACACAGCAGCATCCTGCCGCCGGCGCTCCACACCTGACCCATTGCGCTGCCCGGAGTTTGTATAAGCGTCGTTATCGACGACATGTAATCCGGTATTCTGAGCTCAAGCACGACCTGAGCGAATATAAACACAAGACTGAACAGGAAAAACATCCATTCCTTTGCCTTGAGGTATCTGAAAAGCTTCAGCAGTTTTATCATTTTTCGGCAGCACTCTCCTCATTTTTTCTTTCCGCATCGAGCCTATCCTGTATCATTTTCTGAGCAAGCTCGGCGGTTTCGCGCGTTTTGTGTTCCTTTACATACTGCGTATCAATAACTCCGACGATATCTATGTAAACATCCGTTTTTTTGAGCGGGAAGTTGTGAACTATCTTGTCGGTATTGCGCAGAGCGACGACTACTACGGGCACTCCGGCCCTCTGCGCTATCTTGAACGAGCCGGCATGGAAGGGGAGCATTCCCTCCTGCTTGCTGCGCGTGCCCTCGGGATAGATGACGACCGAGGTGTAGTCCTTTTCTATGTAATTCGTCGCGGCCTTGACCGTCTTGAGCGCCTCGCGGTTGTTTTCCCTGTCCAGCGGCAGGCAGCCGCACTTGTGCATGACCTTGCCGATGATGGGGAGCTTCAGATTACCCGGCTTCGAGACAAAGGTGAGCTCCTCCTTCGGCATTTTGTGCACCATGACCACGGGGTCTGCAAGCGAGCGGTGGTTCGCGACCATGAGGTACCTCGTATCGTCCGGTATGAGCTCGGTCCCGCTTACGGAAACATCCGCGCGCGCGTAAAACACCAGAAGATCCGCTACCGCGTGCAGATGCCACAGCCAGAACTTCGAGGGCTTTTCCTGGAATTTGTTCTTGTCTATAAACAGCTCCGTCGCAAGGAGCATGGTCAGCGCATAGGCGATGTGTGCGCCGAAGAAATACTCCAGAAAACGCAGCAGCATAACTCCCGTGACCTTTAAAACGCCTCCGCCCTGTCCGGCTATAAGCGTGTGAAGCACGCTTCCTCCGGCGCCGATGGCGGCAAATATTTTAAGAAGCATGGCTCAGCCTCCATTTAAATATATTTTTTATATTTTATCACGAGTTCGGGATTTTCCAACATGAATTTTTTGAA
>CAVHZB010000005.1:19025-32817 GCA_963640555.1 Phascolarctobacterium succinatutens | reverse complement strand
AAAAGTCTGTGACTTTTTTGCACGCTTCAAAAACGCCACATTTTTTGTGAAGCTTACGCTTCACGAAAAATCTCGCTGCGCTCGTCAAAAAGCCTGATAAATCAGGCGTTTTTGATGGCTATAATCCAATTGCGAGCGGGGCCTTTGCCCCCTCGCGCACCCCTGCTGCGCGGATGCTTTTCCTCAGCAGCATAGTTTTTTGACAGTCTCCGGCGGTCTCTTTCGAGACCGCCTGCTCTGAGCCGTTTGCTTACTTTGACACGGGGACCGCACCTGCTGCGGTTATGACATCCGCTGCCGCGGAGCTCGTTGCGTAATCGAAGAACAGCTGAGCTGCCGCAGAGAGCTCGGCACCCTTCTTCGTTACGAGGACGAAGGGACGCTGTACCGCGTAGCTGCCGTCGGAAACGGTCGCTTCGCTGGGAGCCACACCGTCTACGGACAGCGCCTTAACGGTGTCCTTGACGGAGGCGAGGGAGGCATAGCCGATGGCATTGGGGTTGCCCGCAACGGTGGTGATGACATCGCCGGTGCTGGTCAGCTCCTGACGGTACTTGCAGGCATCCTCCGTGCCGGTGATGCTCTCGAAGCCGTCGCGGGTGCCGCTTCCTGCCTCACGGCCTATGAGCACGATCTCTGCATCATTGCCGCCGACATCCTTCCAGTTGGTGATCTCGCCTGTGTATATCTTTGCGATCTGCTCGATGCTCAGATCCTTGACGGGATTTTTGGGGTTTACGATGACGGCGATGCCGTCGAGAGCGAGGACGGTCTCCTCCAGACCCTGTGCCTTTTCGTCATCCTTGAGTGCGCGCGATGCAAGACCTATATCGCAGCGCCCCTCCGCTACTGCGGTGATGCCCGAACCGGAGCCGGTGGGGTTATAGCCTACAGTGATGCCCTTGTGATCGGCCTGGAACGATTCGCTCAGCGACATGATGACCTTTTCCATTGAGGTCGAGCCGTCGGTGCTGACGGTACCGGTCACCTCGGTGTCCGTGCCGCTGTCAGTCTTGTTGTTATCGGTGCTGCCGCATCCGGCAAGCAGCGTTAGCGCCATGAGCGCCGCGAGAGTTAAACTTATAAGCTTCTTCATCTGAAAAGCTCCTTTCTTCATCTTGGATTTCTTGGTACGGCTATAACGATACTCCCGCTTTGTCAAATCGAAAATCACGCTATTGTAAAATGCATATAAAACCGGAGCGCCCTTGGCTTCCCCTCGGAGGGGAAGCTGTCGGCGAAGCCGACTGATGAGGTGAAATTATATCTTCGGCGTATGCCGGCACAACCTTCAGACAATGCAAAAGCTCTCGGCGATACGAACTGTATCACCGAGAGCTTTTTGACTGAGCACGGCATTCTCAGCCGGCGTTTTTGACCTTGCGGTGTGCGGGTATATGCCCGATAATGTGCGGAACATACAGGCTCAGGAGTATGCACAGTGCTCCGCAGACGCCCTGCACCGTCAGCGGCTCACCGAGAACGATGACGCCCAGCATTCCCGCAAACGCGGGATTCAATGCGCACATCAGTCCGGCACGCTGGCTTGTCGTGTGCGACTGCGCGACCGGCTGAAGCGTAAATCCAAAGCCGGTGCATACGATAGCAAGCATAAGCACCGAGCCCCACTCGGCTGCGCCAGACGGTATGCGCGGCTGCTCGAAAACAAGCGAAAGTATAAGTGAAAACACGCCGATGAACCCGACCTGCATTATGCCTATCATCAGGGCATCGCCCTTATGCGAAAACCGGTCCGTGACGATTATCGCCGCCGCGTACAGCACTGCCGCGCCGAGGCAGCATACCTCACCCGGCGTGAACGAAAACGCTCCGGACGAAAGAGTCAGAAGTGCAACGCCGAACAATGCCAGTGCCGCGCTTACAAGGCTTGCAAGCTTCGGCATGCGGCGCACTATCGCCGCCTCCATCAGCGGCACGATAACTATTGCGGTGTTTTCGAGAAAAGACACCGTGGAAGTGTGGGTCGTTTTAAGCGCGGCCATCTCAAGACCCATTACGGCCGTGAACAGCGCTCCGATGACGGCTCCGGCCTTTATGTCGGACGCGCTTATGTGCCGCAGCCTTTTGAAAAATATCAGCGACAGGAGCACGAAGCCTATAAGGAACCGCGAAGCAAGAAGATTGAACGCGCCGAGGCTTGCAAGCCCCGCCTTGCTGAACATATAAGCACTGCTTCTGGTCAGTATCACCGCTGCCAGAAGCAGCTCTGCATTCTTTCTGCTCATATCCATTCCCCCTTGTTGACATGAGTATAATACCGCAGTATACTTGAGTAAAGCGCGAACGAATCAACTACGATATGATTATTCGTCATATATCTTACGGAGGTACGAAATGGACAGTGAAAAATGCAGGATCCTGCTGAGCATACTCAAAAACGGTAGTATGTCTGCCGCCGCCGATGAGATGAGCTACACGCAGTCGGGCATAAGCCGGGCGGTGGAGTCCATAGAGCGCGCGGCAGGCTTTCCGATACTGCGCCGCGGCAGAGGCGGCGTGAGCCTGACCCGCGAGGGAGAGCAGCTCCTGCCCTCGATAAAGGAGATGGCCTACTGGTCGCAGCAGTATGAGCAGACGGTGCTGAAGCTGCGCGGCATAGAGACCGGCAGTCTCGCGGTGGGCTCGTCGTATGTGAAGTATTTCCCATGGCTGACGAAGGTCATATCCGGCTTTCACGATGCACACCCGAGCATAACCGTTGAGCTATGCTCCGGAACGAGCACCGAGCTTGCCGCGCGCATGGACGAGCGTGAGCTTGATTTCGGTATCGCAAGCCGCCGTGACGGCAATTTTGACAGCACGGTCGTAACGCGTGACGGGCTTGTGGCGCTGCTGCCGCCGGAGCATCCGCTGGCAAACGCGCAGGGCGTTCCGGCTGACATATTTGAAACCGAGCCGTATATCGAGATACACACCGGACTCGAGACCGACAACACCCGCTGCTTTGTCGAGCGCGGCGTAACGCCGAACCTGAGCTTTTCAACGCCTGACAGCTTCATCGCCTGCGGCATGGTGCGCTCCGGGCTGGGTATTGCACTGGTAAACAGGGTCATTGCCGAGCAGCTCGGCGGCGGGGTGGTGTGCGTTCCGCTGCTGCCGCCGGAGGATATTGATATATGCATCATAACTCCGCCGAAAAATGTGATATCACCCGCGGCCAAGAGCTTCGCGGCTTATGCGATGCGCTTCATCGACGAGCTCCGTTCGTAAATTATTCATAATTTCCGGCGCCGTTTACATATAATCAAATGACCGCAAATTTGAAATGTACCCGCCAAATTGTGCCGCTCTGACGAGTGCCGTACGGTTTTGGCGGGAGATGTTTTAAAAAAGTGTTAAAAATTTTTCAAAAAGTTTGTCGTTTCTTCTTTACTATTTTGACATTCCGTGTTACACTGACAGAAGTCAAACAAAATGCAGATAAATGTATCGTTTTTAAATCGGGCATTAAGTAATATTTACATAAATAGGGAGGAAAAATATGAAACGGGTATTACTTATGGTCTTCAGCATCGTTCTTATTCTCGCCTGCATATTCAGCCTGTTCGCCTGCGTCGCCGGCGTTCGTGATGTGCTGAATATAAAGGAGTATAAGACCTCCGATGCCGAGTTTGCAAGAGAAAGTCTTGCGACCGCAAGAGACGGCATCGCACAGCTCAAGGAAAATGAGGAGGCCTATCTCACGGGTGTCGGCACCTACACCGATGGTCTTGCTCAGTATGTCCAGGGCAAGAGCGATTACGCAGCCGGTCAGCAGACCCTCGCCGCCGGCGAGAAGACTCTGGCAGACGGCTATGCAGCCTATGCAGCCGGCAAGAAGCAGCTCGAAGAGGGCAAGGCTGCATACGAGGCAGGCAAGAAGCAGATCGAGGAGAACACTCAGGCCTACAATGAAGGCAAGGAGAAGCTTGCAAAGATCGAGCCCCTGCTGCCTTACCTCAACCAGTATGTCGCTTTCCGTGACGGTACCATCGGAAACCTGCCCGGCTTTGACACCGCTCAGGCATGGTTCGTGGCTGTTGTTCGCCCCATGGCGAAGAACCTCGGACTTGACATCCCCGCAGATGTCACCGATTTCCCCGCCTACATCAACCAGATGGTAGCAGACGGCAAGGCACAGCTCAAGCAGTATGAGGACGGCGTTGCCCAGCTTGCGGAGGCTGAAAAGACCATCGCAGCCGGCGAGGCACAGCTTGCCGCAGCGGAAAAGGAGCTGGCAGCCGGTGAAGAAAAGCTTGCAAGCGGTCGTCAGGATCTTGCAGCCGGCGCGGCAAAGCTCGCCGCGGCTGAGACTCAGCTCGAAGATGGCAAGGCTCAGCTCTCCGTCTTTGAGCAGGGCGAGATCGCTCTTGCAGAGGGCGGCATGGCACTGTGCGAGGGCATGCCCCTTTGCTTCAGCTACTTCAACGGCCGTCAGACCGTTAAGTCCCTGCCCGAGTATCTGGCAGGACAGTTCGGCGTTGAGATCCCCGATAATCTCGTTGTCGTCAAAAACGGTATTGCTTCGCTGAATACCGAGGCTTACGAGGAGTTCTGCATCACCGTTCTTTCCGCAATGTACAAGGTCGATGAAAACGGCGAGGTCGTCGTAAAGAACGGCTTCAAGATGCTCGACCTCGATAAGTGCAGCACCCTCTGCGACATGGCAGAGCAGTACCTGCAGGATCAGGAAGCCGATATCACTCAGGAAGTCATGGCTCGTGTTGCCATCTATGCGGCACTCGCACTCGCGGCGGTCCTCGGCATTATCGCCGGCATCCGCGGTATCGTTGCGGCAGCAAAGGGCAGCAGAAAGACCGGCAAGGTTCTTGGCATCATCTCCGCGGCTCTTGCACTTGCGGCAGTCATCACCGGCATATGCACCCACTTCGGCGACTATGTCTACTCCGTCCGTCTTGACGAGGTCGGCAACTATGTCACCGAGACCGCTTCCAAGCTGAGCTTCGCGCCCATACATCAGTATTCCGGCACCATCCAGCTCATAGCTCTCGTCATCATGGCATGCTCGACCGTTCTGTTCGCCATCTTCGCCATCGCTGCCAGCAATGCGGCAAGGGAGAAGGAAGCGGCACTCGCGGCGGCGGCAGCCGAGGACGAGGACGAGGCGGCTTACGCGGCAGCGGCTCTTGCAGCGGCAGAGGCGGCGGCAGAGAGCGCCGGCGAAGAAGAGCCCAAGGCAGAGGAGCAGGTCATCGAGGCTCAGACCGAGGATGCTCCCGCAGAGGAAACCGTTAAAGAGTAAACCGAAAAATATTTTCAGCCGATGACCGTGCGAGACGGTATTCAGACCGTTCTCCGGTCCGGGGTGAGCGCGTGATCTCCCCGTAGGCTGTTGACCCGTGGGGCATTGCCCCGCGGGTTTTTTCATTGCGCCTTGACGCAGCTGCGGATACGGTCATCTCCGGTATCCCGACCGGAGGGTGCGGATGAAGCCGGTATATCGCCGCGTAACGATAGTGCGCTGCAATATTCACCGGACAATCCCTCCGGCTTGCCGTGGTGGGAGACATTCGGCAAATGAAGCCCGCACATTGCAATTGCCGCTTGCACGGAAAGGCAAGTTTATTTATAATGTAGCATAAGGTAGACAATAAGAACTGAGACTGTGGGGAGAACAGCATGAGAAAGCTGCGAATAACGGCGACGATAGTGTGCCTGAGCGTGATGCTCGGGCTGTTTGCCATGCCCGCCTTGGCAGAGGACAACGCACAGCCGAAGCTCGGCAGTGCCGAGTGCGCGCTTTTGGGCGATATGGGCACCGGCAGGATACTCTACAACGCCAACGCCTACTCCCGTCATGCCCCAGCAAGCCTTACGAAGATAATGACCATGCTGCTCGCCGTTGAAGCCATTGAGAGCGGCAGCGTTTCCGCGGACGATACCATCACCGCCGGAGCAGACTGCAAAACGGGGCTTGACGATGACAGCTCCACCGCCGGTATCAGCGTCGGCGAGAGCATGAGCCTTGAGGATCTCCTCTACTGCGCGGCGCTTGCCTCGGCAAACGAGGCGTGCAATATAATCGCCGTGCATATCGCGGGCTCGATAGAGGCGTTTGTGGACAAAATGAATGTGCGCGCCGGTGAGCTCGGATGCAGCGGAACGCACTTTACAAACACCCACGGCATGCCCGATCCGGAGCACTACTCCACCGCGCGGGATATATTCCTCATCTCATGCGAGGCGATGCGCCACCCGCTTTTCGCAAAGCTCGTCGGCACCTCGGAGCACACCGTTGCCGCGACGAACCTCTCGTCCGAGCGGCGGCTGAAAAGCTCAAACGCGCTGATCTGCAGCGACTCGGTGTACACCGGAAAATACCGCTATGACGGCGCGGTCGGCATAAAGACCGGCTACACCGACGCCGCAGGTTACTGCCTCGTGGGAGCGGTGCAGCGCGACGGGGTGAATGTCATTACCGTTATCCTCGGTGCCGACGGCGACAAGAGCAAAAAGGAATTTGACAGCTTTGCCGACTCGGTGAAGCTGCTCGACTGGTGCTTTGAAAACTACTCCTACCGCAGCATCGTGAAGTCCGGCACCGTCGTGGGCACGCAGCCCATAGAATACGGCGGTGCGAGCGGCACGGTAGAGCTTCTGTGCGCAGGCGATGTTAACGCCCTGGCCGAGAACTCGCTGGATGCATCCAAGCTCAAAAAGACCGTTGCTCTCAACGCCGAAACGCTCACTGCCGAGTGTCCCGAGGGTACCGCGCTCGGCACCGTGAGCTTTTCGGATCCCGATGACGGAACGATTTACGCAACGGTGAAGCTCGTTGCGGGAAAAACCGTGCTTGAGGAGCCGGAGGAGCCTCAGCCGCAGACTCCGCAGGGACTGAAATCGGAGCAGAGGCTCGCGCTCGTCATAGTGTGCGCGCTGTTTGTGGTGACGACGCTGACGCTGCTGCTTTTAACGGCAAGAAAGCGCAGGGCCAAAAGAAAGCTCCGGAAAATGTCGAAAAGCAAAGTAAAAAAGCGCCCGCAGAGCAGGGCGCGGAGATGATATATGGAAAACGCCGCAGAATATCTAAGACAACTTAATTTTGCATCCATGGCGCTGCGGATAGTGCTTGCCGTAATAGTCGGCGGGCTGCTGGGGCTTGAGCGCGAGCGCAAAAGCAGTCCCGCAGGCTTCCGCACCTATATGCTCGTTGCCATCGGCTCGACGATGACGATAATGCTCAGCCAGTATCTCGACATAATGCTCTCGACGAAGTGGCTTGCGCAGGCACAGGCGGTCGGCGCCGTTCACGATGTCTCACGCTTCGGCGCGCAGGTCATAAACGGCGTCGGCTTTCTCGGTGCGGGCACCATCATCCTCACGGGCAGAAAGCGCGTAAAGGGTCTCACCACTGCGGCGGGACTTTGGGCATCGGCGTGCCTGGGGCTTGCCATCGGCGCGGGCTTTTACGAATGTGTGGGCATATGCGTTGTGCTCATCCTCATCTGCATGTATGCCTTTCCGGCGCTGGAATCGCGCATGATACTGCGCTCGCGGTATATGAACATCCTCGCGGAGCTGGATAGCTTCGACCATTTCGGTGCCGTTCTGGCAACGCTGCGCGAGCTGGGCGTCACGGTCTACGATGTGGATCTGACAAAGCAGCCGGAGGACAGTCGGGCAGCGCTCGGAGTGCACCTGAGCGTTTATCTGCCGAAGGAGATAAACCATACGCTGCTGCTTGCGCGGCTGTCGATGCTCGGCGGCATCGTTTCCATAGAAGAAGGTCAGTAGGGGAGTGAGAGAATATGCTGTCATGCTTTGATTTTATAAGGGAGGGCACCGTGCTCGCGCTGACGCTGCGGCTCCTTGCCGCGTTTGTCTGCGGAGCCGCCATAGGTGCCGAGCGCGAGATAAAGCGTCGTCCCGCGGGCTTACGCACACATATCCTCATCTGTCTCGGCGCCGCCGTTACAACGCTCACAAGCCAGTATCTCCTGCTTGGACTGGGGCTCATGACCGATGTCGGGCGGCTTGGCGCGCAGGTCATTGCCGGTATCGGCTTCATCGGTGCGGGCACCATTATCGTCACCGGCAGACGGCAGGTAAAGGGTCTCACCACCGCGGCGGGGCTCTGGGCGTCGGCGATAGTCGGGCTCGCCTGCGGCGCGGGTTTTATCGAATGTGCGCTGTTTGCAACGGCAATGATACTGTTTGCCGAGATCGTGCTAATAAAGTTTGAATATAAGTTCGCAAAAAGCGGCAGCCTGTGCACGCTCTACATCGAGTATGCCGAAGCCGCAACGATAAACGAGGTGCTTGAGCTGCTCAGCACCCGCGCTCTCAAGGTGTCGAGCCTTGAGGTCAGCCGCACCGAGAGTGAGAATGACCGGCACCGATACTATGCGCTTCTGTCCGTGTACACCACTCCGAAGCTTACCGGCACCGAAATAGTGACCGCCGTTACCAGACTTCCGGATGTATTTGCCGTCGAGGAAATGTGATTTCAGAGGCGAACCTCCGCAGGTGCAGGCAAAACAAAAGACCGCAGCAAGCTGCGGCCTTTTGTTTTGGAGAAATAGAGAGGATATATATCGGAAGGTGAGAGAGGGGCCTTCCGACTTTAAAGGAGAAGAAACATAGCGTGGTTATAAATCCGGCTTCAGCCCGCCTTGGGCAGAGCCGAAACTCCGAACTCGCCTACGCCGTTGGTCGCGGCCTCGGGAGTGGATTCGTCAAAGGTTATCTCGAGCTTTTCATATTCACCGGCACGGTAGACGACTATCTCGGTGCTCTGACCGGCCTTGAAGCCCTTTACGGCGGAGCTGAGGTCGGAATAGCTTCCGATAGACTCACCGCCGACCTCGGTGATTATATCGCCTGCGGCAAGCCCGCACCTTTCGGCGCAGCCGCCGGACTCGACATTATAGACATATGCGCCCTCGGGCATATCGTAATACTGCGCGTAAACCGGAGTGTACCGGCTGTCGATGTTAACGCCCATATACGCCTTGCCGCTGACATAGCCCTTTGTTATGAGCTCATTTGCGATATCGGCGGCATCGTTTATCGGTATGGCAAAGCCCAGGCCCTCCACGCCGGAGGAGCCGACCTTAGCCGTTGCTATACCGATGACCTCGCCGCTTTCGTTATACACGGGACCGCCGGAGTTTCCGGAATTGATCGCCGCATCGAACTGGAACATGTTTATCGCGGCGGTGTTGCGGTCGGTGACTATGCTGCGGTTGAGCGCGCTCACCCTGCCGGAGGTCATCGAAAAATCGAGCTCGCCGAGGGGGTTGCCTATCGTAAAAACTCCGTCGCCAACGGCAATATCATCGCTGTTGCCTATCGTTACGGGAGAGAGGTCGGATGCCTCTATTTTCAAAACCGCGACATCGTTATCCGCATCGAAGCCGACCACCTTCGCCTCATATGAGGTACCGTCCTTGAAAAGGGCGCTGACCGAATAGTTATTCCGCTGTGCGGATTCAATGACATGGTAGTTTGTCATGATATATCCGTCGGCCGTTATGACGAAGCCCGTGCCGTTCACGGCGCTGGAGCTGGTCTGACCGAAGATGTTGGAGCTGCTGTTTCCGATGGCAATGCCGACGGTCTGGCGGCAGCCGAGCTCATATATATCGTTTGCCGAGGCAGCCTCGGTGCTGACCGTTTTGCCGGTGGCGGTGGAGCCGATAACGGGCTTGTCATTCGTGGCTGTCGTCCCCGCAGTGGTTCCGGTCACATTGCCGCTTGCGGCATTGAGTGCAACAAAGCCTCCGACCAGCCCTCCCACGAGAGCGCACACAAGGCACATACATGCCGTTTTGAAGAGCCTGCCGCGATTTGCCTCGTCGGTCTTTTCGCGCGGCTTTTTCTCCTCGGGAACATAGTAGTCGGGAAACTCCGTCGCCTCGTCCTGAGGGACGAACTCCGCGTCCTCGTAGAGGCGCTGCTCCGGCTTTACGAAATGGTACTCGCCGTCGACACTGCCGGTATTCATTTTGTCTCTGTTGTCATCCATCGGTGCCTCCGGATATCGGTCGGGTATCATCCCGAGCCTGCGGTATTATAATACACAGCTTTTATGACAAAGGCATGAACAAACAAGAAAGATTTTATAAACAAAGCTCCTGCGGAATTTTGAGACTGTCAGAGCTTCTTCTTTTTGCAGATCAGGATACTCACGACCACGGTCACGATGCTGACCAGCACAACGATGGGGTAGCCGTATTTCCAGTGCAGCTCCGGCATACCGGAAAAGTTCATGCCGTACCAGCCGGCGATCAGCGTCAGCGGCAGGAAGATCGCCGTCACGATGGTGAGGATGCGCATGGTGCGGTTCTGGCGAATATCGACCTCCGCCTGAAACATGCTCTGTATCTGCATGCAGTACTCGCGCAGCAGCTGCGACTCCTCCCGAAGGTGAATGACCCGCCCCTCGAACATCTTGAACAGCAGCTCCTCGTCGGCGGTAAAGAAGCCGTTTTCATTCTCCCGCAGCAGGCAGGCAACATCATCTAACTGCGAATAGCAGCGGAAGCGGTTCATCGCCGACTTGCGAAGCGCCTTCATCTCCGTACTGAAATTGTCGAAGTCGCCGGAAAGAATGCGGTCCTCAAGCCGCTCCGCCTTGTCCTCGATCTCCTCAAGGCGATGAAGGTCCTTTGCGATAAGCTCTTCGAGGAGGTCAAACAGAAAGCGTCCAACGCTGCACGAGGTGCTGCGCCGCTCCTTGATGAGGCGCTGGAGGATCGAGTGCAGCTCGCCGTCGTCGCTCACGAGCACGACCCGCTTCGGGCAGATGAGATAGCCGCAGCGCAGACTTCCGCTGCCGGAGCTGCCGTGCGGTACGGCAAGAGTTCCGCTGATGCAGTCGGGGCGCAGCTCCGCCTTGCAGACCCTTGCGTCTCTGGCGGGCGGCGTGTGGTAAATGACTTTTTCAAGTCCGGCTATCCCGCCCGCGTGCGGCAGCTCCTCGGAGCTTAAAAGCAGCACCGCCGGTGCATCGGCACACGGCTCTGCGTCCGACGGTCTGAGCGTTTTATCAATGATATACCAATTCAAAAACGATCGCCTCCTATCACGGCGATTGTACCACATTCTCCGCCGCGGCTCAAAGAAAAAAGTAAGTCAAGTCCGAAACAGATACGATAAAAAGCCTCCCGCACATATTCGCTGTGCGGGAGGTTCATGATTTTTCGGTGTATTCGGTTTTACGCGGGGTAATCTATCCAGACGAGATTTGCGTTGTTGAGGTCGTCACTGGAGGCCACTGTCACCTTGTCGCAGCCCTCAAGCTTATATACTCCGACGGCGATCTTGACGGACTTTGTGCCGCTAAAGCCTGTGAGGAGATTGCCCCGTTCGGCAGTCGCGCCGGCCTCGATGCGGTCGTCGATGACTGCCGTGGTTGCGGGCGAGCCGCTTCCGTACCGGTTAACATACTCGCCGTAGACATCGTAGCAGACTATATAGAGAGTGCACGCCTCAAGCGCCTTATCGCTGTTGTTGGTAACATTGTACAAAAACACCGGCGTTCCGGAGCTGTTGTCCTCAAGCTTCTGAACGGTTATCGTTATGGGCGCGGGCTCCGGATCGGGCTCGTCGGGCTCGTCGGGCTCGGCATTGTGCTCCTTTATGGTCGACTCGCGGGAGGAGTCGATCTCGTACTTTTCAAAGCCGAGGTCGGAGAGCTTGAGCTCGAGCTTTTCGCCGATGAATGCCGAGAGTGCCTCGATGGCGGTGTTTATGCCGTCGGTGGCATAAGCCCTGAACTCATCGGTGAGCTGAGTAGAGCTTGCGCTGCTCGAGAATTCGCCGTTTACCTCGGTGGATGCCGTGAAGGAGGCGATGTCGATGCTGCCCTCGAGCTTTGACCAGATGGATGTGGTCGTGTATCCGCTCGAAAATTCAAGGTCGTTCTGCTGCATGAACTCGCCCTTCTTATCTCCGCTGAGGTACAGGTTCGTTACGCAGTTGAGCTCAAGATTTGCCGCCGGCATCGAGTTTCCGGTGTACTCCACTATGAGCATGAGAGTTTCGCCTACGACGGCGGCGGTAACGACCGTGTCCTTCAGTCCGGCCCCGAGGTCTATCTGGGCAGCCGTTCCGGCATCGTTCTTCGTTCCGTTTTCATTGATGTAATCGGTGAGCTTTGTCAGCCCGTTGCCGGAGCTGCCGCATCCGGCGAGGCAGCCGAGCAGTACCGCAAGGCACAGCAGCAGGCTTATCGTTTTCTTCATGTTTTTCTCCCTTCTTTTTATATACAGCGTATAAGCTGACACAATTTTAGTACACATATTTACTAAAGTCAATAGTAAATATGTGTACTTTGCTACACTGCTGGAAAAGAGGCAGGAGGCATCGGCAATGGACTATATCGACAGACTCAGGGCGCTCCGGGAGGATAACGACCTTACGCAGACCGAGGTCGCTGATTACCTCGGCACCTCGCAGACGATGTATGCGCGCTATGAGCGCCGCGCAAGCGAGCTGCCGATAAGGCACCTGATCCGACTGTGTGCGCTGTATAATATCTCCGCCGACCGCATCCTGCAAACCTCGCCGAATACAAAGCGCGCCATTGGCAAGGCGCACATGATAAAATAGAATAAAATAGATTAAGCCTCCGTTTTCAGCTTGCGAAAACGGAGGCTTTTGACTGTTCCGGCTCAGAAGATATCTTCGTTTACCTTCTCCGGAGGCATCTCGAGTATGGACGGATCGGCGATAATGCGGTTTATGAGCTTGAAAACGGAGGCGTAATAATGGCCGTCCACCGTGCGCTCGTCGAGGACGAATTTTGCATCCACATACTTGTGGTCTACCATATTCCCATGCCTGTCCAGCTCATAGACATGGCGCTTGGCACCGAACGAGACAAAGACCGGCAGCGTTCCGAAATTATATATGTGGTGATATATAGGACCTATGCCGAGCGAGCCGAGATCGGTTATTATCATCGAGCCGTGGAACGGGCTGACATCCAGAAGCTTTTTCGGCAGAAGACCGAAGTAGTCAAAAACACGGAGGAGCCAGATGAGAAAGCGGATGACGAAGCGCGGCAGAGCCGCAAACTTGTTCGCAAATTCCTCGGTGCCGTTTTCGTCGTCGGAGTTTTTGATCTCCTCGATAGCCTCGTTCATCTTGTTGTACACATCAAAAATGGTGTCGGTGGGCTTGAACGGGACCTTTATGGTGGTCTCGGTAGAGTCGATGGTCAGACTGCGCTTTACTGCCATGACTATCTCGATCTCGTTGTGCGCATACACGCGATTGCCGACGACAAAGCGGTTGAGCCCCGGAAGATATGCGCAGGCGCGCACATACGCCGCAATAAGCAGATGCAGCATGCCGATGCCCTTATAGCCGGCAACGCGCTGCTTTCTGAACCAGCGGTCGGCATTTGTTATCTCAAACGACTGCTCGTAGAAATTGAGAGCGTCGTTCCTTGCAGGCATTATAAACGGTATGAAATTATAAAATCCGTTAAGTGAACGCAGCCGCCTGCCGTCAACACGGTCGCCGGCGCGGCGCTTATAATTATTTGCCATAGGAGACCTCCTTGGGTATACAAAATCGAATTATTCGTACCAAATAATTATACATTGAAAAAATGAGTTTGGCAAGAAAAAAAGCCGCTGCGCGCAAAAGCTGCTCGAAAATATTCCGGCAATATGAAAAAATGTTCGCAAAGGGTCGAAAAAGTCTTGCAATTTAAATGGATAAAGGATAGTATGTTAATTAACAAACAAACTTGCGGCCGCGAATGATAAAAAATAAACCCTGAATTTTCAACGGTTTGCGCCGAATGAGGGGCTTAAAG
>CAVHZB010000005.1:5100-18890 GCA_963640555.1 Phascolarctobacterium succinatutens | reverse complement strand
ATTGCGTAAAGTTTATCAATAAAAATGCACAAAAAACATTGAAAATACAAGGTTTTTTTGTTATTGTTAACACAACAGGCGCATATTTTTATTAATATTCCGCAAAGAAACTTAACAGAAGGGAGGCGAGCTGATGGCGTTTGACGAGATAGCCGAAATAAGCGCGGCAGAGGAGGCGGCGAGAATAACCGCTGCCGAAGCACTCACGGAGGCCAAGCGCATAGCTGCGCAGGCGCAGCAGGCGGGAAAAACGGACATCGAGGAGGCTCGGGCGAAGGCTGCCGCCGAGCTTGCACAGCGCAAAGAGCAGGCAAGGACCGAAGCGCAGGAGCAGGTGCGGGAGATATACCAAAATGCGGAGAACAAAAAAGCGGTGCTGCGCGCAAAGGCCGAGAGCCGCTGCGATAAGGCGGCACAGTATATCGCGGAAAGGATCGTGAATGCGTAATGGCCATTGAAAAAATGAAAAAGCTGCGGCTGCTGGCTGTTCGCAACGAGAAAAAGCAGCTGCTCAGGCAGCTCATGCTGCTCGGCTGCATCGAGGTATCCGAGCCGGAGCTGTCGGAGCTTTCGCCGGAGCTTCGCGCCCGCCTTTCCAAAGAAAGCAGCGATGTCGTCCGCTGCCGCACCGATCGCGCGGTGCTCACGCAGGCGGTGGAGCTGCTTGACAAGTATGCTCCCGTAAAGAAAAAGCTGCTTTCCGCAAAGCCGGAGACCGAGTGCAGCGTCATATTGGATGATTCCACGCTCTCCGCGACTCTTGAGACCGCGCGCGAAATCGTCGGCACGGACGAAACGCTGCGACGGATAAGCGCCGAGTGCGCGAGAATAAACGGCTCGATAGACGCGCTTGCACCGTGGCTCGGGCTTGACTATCCCCTTGACGGGGAGGGCACCGAGCGCTGTGCGGTAACGCTCGGCATGGTGCCGTCATCGGTGCTCCTCGCGGATGTGCAGGGCGCGCTTGCCGCAGTTACCGAGGAAGCCGAGCTCATGAGCGTTTTTTCCGACAGGACACAGCAGTATCTTGTTCTCATCTGCTTTAAGGAGACGCTGTCTGCCGCATTGGATGCAGTGAGGGAATACGGCTTTGCCGCTGCCTCGTTCGGAAACGCAGAGGGTACCGCCGCGGAGAATACGCAGAGACTAAAGGCTGAGCTCAAGGCGCTCAACGAGCAGAAGCGGGAGCTTACGGATCAGCTCCGCGCCATGGGCGGGCACCGCGGCGAGCTGAAGCTGTGCGCGGACAGAATGGAGACCAAGGAGGTCTATGCCGAGGCCGAGGGCAGGCTCTACGGAATGGAGAGCGCCATTGCCCTGCAGGGCTGGGTGCTTGCGAGAAAGGTCCCGGAGCTTGAAGCCTGCCTTTCGAAATTCGACTGCGCGTGGGAGCTTACGGACCCCGAGCCCGAGGAATATCCCGAGGTGCCGGTAAAGCTCCGCAACAACAGGATAACCAACGCGCTGAATATGGTGACGAACATGTACAGCCTGCCCGCTTACGACGGAGTTGACCCGAACCCGCTTATGGCGCCGTTTTTCATCCTGTTCTACGGACTGATGATGGCTGACATGGGCTACGGTCTTATAATGATCCTCGCGGCGGTCGTCGCAATGAAGAAGATAAAGCCGCGCAAGGGCAGCCTGAGCTTCTGCCAGCTGCTTCTGTACGCCGGCATATCGACATTCGTAATGGGCATACTCACCGGAGGCTTTTTCGGTGACGCGCTCGTGAAGATAGGTCAGATAATCGGTAAGCCCGAGGGCTGGGGCGAGCTGTGGTGCCTGTTCAGCCCGATGACCGATGTTATGACGGTGCTCATAGGCGCCATGGTGCTCGGTCTTATCCATCTGAATACCGGTATGGTGATAAGCGTCGTCGAAAAGGTCAGAAGCGGCGATGCGGCGGGAGCGTTCTGGGAGGAGGGCTCGCTGTGGGTCATTCTCATAGGCGCCGTTATGACGGCGCTTGATGTGGGCAGCATAAGCGGCGTGCCGGTCGTTCTCGTAATCGGCTGCGTGATGCTCTTCTACGGCGGGAGCCGCGCCTCAAAGGGCGTCGGCGGCAAGATAATAAGCCTGTTTTCAACGCTTTACAACACCGTCACCGGTTGGTTCGGCGATATACTTTCCTATTCGCGTATCATGGCGCTGATGCTCGCCGGCAGCGTTATCGCAACGGTTTTCAACACCATCGGCGGCATAGCGAACAGCCTGTGGCTGTTTATCCCCGTGTTCATCATAGGACACGCGCTCAACTTTGCATTGAACCTCCTGGGCTGCTATGTACACGACCTGAGGCTCCAGTGCCTCGAGTATTTCGGCAAGTTCTACAAGGACGGCGGCAGGGCGTTCAAACCCCTTGAAGTAAGTACAAAATATTACGATATAGCTGAAGATTAATAGGAGGACATCAATAATGGAATTTCTGTTTGCACATTCCGGTCTGGCAATAGGCCTTCTCGGCGCAGGTCTCGCGGCCTGCATGGCAGGCGCGGGCTCGGCGGTCGGCACCGGCATCGCCGGTGAAGCCGGAGCGGGTCTCGTAACCGAGGACCCATCAAAGTTCGGTAAGGCTATGATTCTTCAGGTCATCCCCGGCACACAGGGACTGTACGGTCTTGTAGTTTTCTTCGTTGCGATCATGAACATGGGACTGCTCGACGGCACGGCCGCCGACCTTTCGTTCATTGACGGCTGCCGTTACTTTGCAGCCTGCATGCCCATAGCTATCGGCGGTCTGGTTTCAGCCATCGGTCAGGGCAAGGTCGCCGCGGCGTCTGTTAACCTGCTTGCCAAGAACCCCGACCACTGGGCAAAGGGCATGATCCTGTGCATCACCGTCGAGTTCTATGCAATTTTGTCCCTGCTGGCATCCATGATGATGCTGCTGTATATCTGACCGACGGTAAAAATAACATAAAGGCAGGGCTTTATTATGAAAGGCACTGAAAAAATAATCGCACATATCCGGGCTGACGCGGATACCGCGGCGAAGAAGACGATAGACGAAGCCGCAGCGGAGGCCGAAAAAATACGCGCGGAGAGCTTCAAGGCAGCGCTGACCGAGTACGAAAGGCTCATAAAGCAGGGCGACGCCGAGTGCGAGGATATTCTCAGCGGCAGCCGCCGCATTGCCGAGATGGAGGCAAAAAAGAGCGTTCTTGCCGTAAAGCAGGAGATGATCGAGGCGGCATTCCGAGCCGCACGGGAGCGAATGCTCAATATGCCGCGTGAGGACTATGCGCAGTTTCTTGCGCGCATGGCAGCCTCCGCCTCGGCAAACGGCACGGAGGAGATAGTCCTCAACGCACGCGATAAAGCCGAGCTCGGTAAGGCGGTCTGCAAAAAGGCAAACGAGCTGCTGACTGCCGAAGGAAAGCTCGGCAAGCTCACGCTGAGTGAGGACACCGCGGACATATCCGGCGGCGTTATCGTCCGCTTCGGCGGCATCGAAACCAATTGCGGCATTGATGCGCTCATCCGCCAGCAGCGCAGCGCGCTTGCAGCACCGGTTGCACAGCTCCTGTTTGAATAACGCTGCGGCGCTGCATATCCCTGAAAGGGAGGGAATGAATTGTCAAACAAAAAATGCGTCAGAGAGAAATATCTGTATCTTTCCGCGATGCTCAGAGCCAGAGAAGCAAAAATGCTCACGCGCGACAAGGCCGAGCGCATGATAGACGCACCCGGCTTCGACGAGGCTGCGAAAATGCTCGCCGACTGCGGCTACAAGGACCTGTCCGGCTGCACGGCAAGGGAGGTCGAGGCTGCGCTCGCGGAGCACCGCGCGGAGATATTCTCCGAGCTTGCGCGTCTGTCACCCGATCCCGAGCCTGTTGAGGTCTTTCGCATGAGATACGATTACCACAATGCGAAGACGATCATAAAATGTGAGGCCGAGGGCATAGACAGACCGGATCTCATG
This sequence comes from Phascolarctobacterium succinatutens, assembly GCA_963640555.1. Taxonomy (GTDB): domain Bacteria; phylum Bacillota; class Clostridia; order Oscillospirales; family Oscillospiraceae; genus F23-B02. Next base: position 14,962 of record CAVHZB010000005.1, on the reverse strand, counting down.
AGCTTTTCCGGCAGGATAGCTCCGGAAACTCTGCAAAAATGCTTCACGGATGAAAAATATGCAGGCATACCGGCGCTGTTTGCCGATGCACTGATCGAGGCAAAAAGTGTGCTTGCCCGCACACAAAATCCGCAGCTTGCCGATTTCGTTCTTGACAGAGCATATTTTGCCGAGCTTCTCGGCGCTGCAAACTCACTCGGCAGCAGCTTTCTGTGCGGCTACGCCCGGACGATGATAGATGCCTCAAACCTCCGGAGCGCCGTGCGCACCGTGCGCATGGGTAAGGATGCGGAATTTTTGAAAACCGCGCTCATACCCGGCGGCGGGGTGGACTGTGGTCGGATCCTTGCGGCGTTCGGCTCGGGCGACACGCTTGCCGCGATATACGCCAACACCGTTTTGTCGGCTGCGGCGGTACAGGGCGCGCAGGCGGCAAAGGGCGGCACGATGACCGCGTTTGAGCTTAGCTGTGACAACGCGGTAACGGCGTATCTTACCCGCGCAAGGCTCGTCTCCTACGGCGAGGCGCCGGTGATAGCGTATCTTGCCGCCGTCGAGGGCGAGGTCACGGCACTGAGGATGATACTCACCGGACTTCTGGCATCTCTTGCACCGGAAACGATACGGGAAAGGCTGCGTGATATGTATGCATAAAATTGCGGTCATAGGACGGCGCGAGACCGTCATGGGCTTCACGGCACTCGGACTGGAGGCATATCCGACCGCGGACGGCTCGGAGGCGAAAGCGGTGCTGCGCGAATTGACTCACGAGCGGGAGGATGTCGCTATAATCTACATTGAGGAGGATATTGCCGCCGGAATCATGAGTCAGATAGATAAATTTAAAGACAGTGTAACTCCGGCGATAATCCTTATCCCCAGCAGAGAGGGCAGCCTCGGTATGGGGCTTTCGGCTCTCAATGCTGCGGTGGAGCGCGCCATAGGCACGAATATCCTGGAGAATAATTAAGAAAGAAAGGTATCTGTATGAGCGGAACTATTATAAAAGTCTCGGGCCCGCTTGTCGTGGCAGAGGGACTGGGCGACGCGAATGTCTCCGATGTCGTGCGCGTCGGTCCCGACAGACTTATAGGCGAGATACTTAACATGACGGGCGATAACGCCTCGATACAGGTCTATGAGGAGACCTCCGGTCTCGGACCGGGTGCGGCGGTCGAAAGCTCCGGTATGCCGATGTCCGTCGAGCTCGGACCCGGTATGCTCGAAAATATCTACGACGGCATACAGCGCCCTCTGCCGGAGATCCGCGGGCTTACCGGCGCAACGATAAGCCGCGGCGTTGATGTTCCGGCACTCAACCGCACGAAAAGGTGGGATTTCGTTTCCGCCGCGCATGAGGGCGATATGCTCTCCGGCGGAGATGTTATCGGCACCGTGCAGGAGACCAGCGCGATCCTGCACAAGATCATGGTGCCGCCCAAAATGAGCGGCAGGGTCGTTTCGATAAGGTCCGGCAGCTTTACGGTAACGGAGACCGTTGCGGTGCTCGAAGGTGCCGACGGTGTCCGGCATGAGCTCACGATGATGCAGAAGTGGCCCGTGCGTATAAGCCGCCCCTATGCGTCAAAGAGCATGCCCTCGCGCCCAATGAACTCCGGTCAGAGAATAATCGACACACTGTTTCCGATCGCAAAGGGCGGCACGGCGGCAGTCCCCGGACCGTTCGGCTCGGGCAAGACCGTCGTTCAGCACCAGCTTGCAAAGTGGTCGGATGTCGATATAGTCATCTACATCGGCTGCGGCGAACGCGGCAATGAGATGACCGATGTTCTCATGGAATTTCCGGAGCTGACCGACCCCAGAAACGGCGAGCCCCTTATGAAAAGAACGGTGCTTATCGCAAACACCTCCGATATGCCGGTTGCGGCGCGCGAGGCCTCTATCTACACCGGCATCACCATTGCCGAGTACTTCCGCGACATGGGCTACGATGTTGCGGTGCTTGCAGACTCCACCTCCCGTTGGGCGGAGGCTCTGCGCGAAATGTCCGGACGGCTTGAGGAGATGCCCGGCGAGGAGGGTTATCCCGCGTATCTGGCATCGCGCATAGCGCAGTTTTACGAGCGCGCGGGCGTCGTAAAGTGCCTCGGAGCCGACCAAAGGCAGGGCTCCGTCACCGCTATCGGCGCAGTTTCGCCTCCGGGCGGCGATATATCCGAGCCGGTCTCTCAGGCGACGATGCGCATAGTCAAGGTGTTCTGGGCGCTCGATTCGTCCCTCGCCTATGCGCGCCATTTTCCGGCGATAAACTGGCTGACCTCATATTCGCTGTATGTCGATACGCTTGCACCGTGGTATAACGAGCGGTTCGGCGCACAGTATATGATAAACCGTGACAAGGCAATGCATATTCTTCAGGAGGAAAACGAGCTTCAGGAGATCGTCCGCCTCGTCGGTCAGGACGCGCTCAGCCCCGCCGACCGCCTCACGATGGAAACGGCAAAAATGCTGCGGGAGGACTTTCTGCAGCAGAACGCCTTCGTCGACGAGGACGCATATTCCTCTTATGACAAGCAGTTTGAGCTCATGAGCATGATACTGACCTTTGATGAGCTCGGACGCGAGGCACTGAAAAAGGGCGCCGACATGAAGGCTCTGTTTTCCGTCGGCGCAAAGGAACGCATAGGCAGAGCAAAGATGGCGGCTCCCGATGCATACAAGCAGGAGTACGCTTCGATACTCGAGCAGATGAAGACCGAGATCGAGGCGGTCGTTGCCGGAGGTGAGGACGCATGATAAAAGATTATAAGACCATACGCCAGATAGCAAACCCGCTTATGATAGTCGAGCAGGTCGAGGGAGTTACCTATGACGAGCTGTGCGAGATCGAGCTTCCCGACGGTGAAACGCGCCGCGGCAAGGTGCTCGAGGTCGAGGGCGACAGAGCGGTAGTGCAGCTTTTCGATTCGGCTCAGGGCATAAACCTCGCTCAGACTAAGGTCAGATTTCTCGGTCACCCGCTGGAGCTTGCGGTATCCGAGGATATGCTCGGACGCGTATTTAACGGCATGGGTCAGCCCATCGACGGCGGTCCGGAGCTTCTGGCGGAGGCCTACCGCGACATTAACGGCATGCCCATGAACCCCGCCGCGCGCGCATACCCCGCTGAGTTTATCCAGACCGGCGTTTCCACCATCGACGGGCTAAACACCCTCGTCCGCGGTCAGAAGCTGCCCATATTCTCGGCATCCGGACTTCCCCACGCGGCGCTGGCGGCTCAGATAGCGCGTCAGGCGCGCGTGCTCGGCGACGGTGAGAGCTTTGCGGTCGTGTTTGCGGCGGTCGGCATAACCTTTGAGGAGTCCGAATACTTTATAAACGATTTCAAGCGCACCGGTGCCATCGACAGAACGGTCGTTTTCTCAAACCTTGCAAACGACCCCGCGGTCGAGCGTATCGCAACTCCGCGTATGGCGCTTACGGCGGCGGAATACCTCGCATTTGAGAAGGATATGCATGTTCTTGTCATCATAACCGATATCACAAACTATGCCGAGGCTCTGCGCGAGGTATCCGCGGCGAAAAAGGAGGTTCCGGGACGCCGCGGCTATCCGGGCTATCTGTACACCGACCTTGCCACCATGTACGAGCGCGCCGGACGGAGGATCGGCAGCAGGGGCTCCATCACCATGATCCCCATCCTCACCATGCCAGAGGACGACAAGACCCACCCGATCCCCGACCTCACGGGCTATATCACCGAGGGACAGATAATTCTCAGCCGCGATCTGCACCGCAAGGGCATTGTGCCTCCGGTGGATGTTCTTCCGTCGCTGAGCCGCCTCAAGGATAAGGGCATCGGTGAGGGCAAGACCCGCGAGGATCACGCCGGAACGATGAACCAGCTTTTTGCGGCGTATTCACGCGGAAAGGACGCAAAGGAACTAATGACCATCCTCGGCGAGGCGGCGCTTTCAGACGATGACAAGCTGTTTGCCGAGTTTGCCGACGAGTTTGAAAAAACCTATGTCAATCAGGGCAACAACACCAACCGCAGCATAGAGGAGACCCTCGATCTCGGCTGGAGGCTGCTTAGCATACTGCCCAGAGCGGAGCTCAAGCGCGTAAAGCCCGAGATGATAGAAAAATACATGAAGTAAGGGGGCGTCTTTATGGCAGGCACCACGATAACCCCTACGAGAATGATGCTCAAGCAGCTCAAGGGCAGACTCAAGACCGCCCGCCGCGGGCATAAGCTGATGAAGGATAAGCGCGACGAGCTTATGCGTCAGTTTATGGATATCGTGCGGCGCAATAAGGAGCTTCGAGGACGCGTGGAGCAGGGACTGACGGAGGCTTATTCGGCATTGCAGGTAGCGAGCGCCATAATGAGCCCCGAGATGCTCGAGCAGGCGCTTTTGTACCCGCGGCAGAGCGTTGAGCTGGATATGCAGTTCAAAAATATCATGAGCGTCAATGTCCCGCTGTACTCGTTCCGCACGCGCAACAACGATCCGGCGGAAATATATCCTTACGGCTTTGCACAGACCTCCGGCGAGCTCGACGATGCTCTTGCGGCTCTGGCAAAGGTCTTTGAGGATATGCTTGAGCTTGCACAGGTGGAAAAAACGATGCAGCTCTTAGCCGAGGAGATCGAAAAGACCCGCAGACGCGTAAACGCGCTTGAATATGTTATGATACCGGAGCTTGAGAGCAACATAAAATACATCTCCATGAAGCTTGAGGAGAACGAAAACTCCACAAAGGTCCGCCTTCTCAAGGTCAAGGAAATGGTTCTCCAAAATGCGCACGACTTCAAGTAAATGCAAAACTCTCCCGCTTGAGAAAACGGGAGAGTTTTTCAGTGTGTCAGCCGCAGGCTGACTGAGGGATCGTTTTTTTGCCGTGACAATGCAGTCAAGAAAACTGCCGGTGTTCGTGGCTCATTGCCCGCCACGGCGAGCGAGTCCCTCAATGGGAAGCTCAGCCCTTCGGTTTCTCAGTGATTTGACGATATACGGCTTCGGTGCTCCGAGGCTGCTATCAAATTTATTAGTAACTCATAAACCGACCAATATCTTTCCGCGGCGAGGTATCTGCCCTATAATGAGCTCAGCTAAAAAGCAAGGAGGATGCTGTTATGCTGAACGAAAATGTTGTTAAGGTGCTCAAGGGCGGAATGTGGGATCTGGCCACCTGCCGTGACGGTGAGCCGAATGTGGTGCCCGTCGCGTTCAAGGATGTAACGCCCGACGGAAAGCTCGTCGTCGGCGATGTGTTTCTGGACACGACGCTCAAAAACCTCGAGGCAAACGATGGCCGCATAGCCGTCTCCGCTTACGATGCGGGGAGCCTTGAGGGCTATCAAATCAAGGGCAGCGCCGTGTATGTCACCGAAGGAGAGACCGTTGCGGCCTTTAAAGCCATGGTAGAGAAGCTGTTTAACGGTGCGGCGACCGCAAAGGGCGCACTCATCATAACGCCCGAGAAGGTCATCGTCACGACTCCCGGTGCCGACAACAAAAAGGAGCTGTAAAAAAACATACCGCACGCCCCCGCGTTTCCGCCGCAGCGACGGACGCGGGGGCATTATCATGCACTAAGCCGACGGTCTTCGGCACGCTTTTTATTGACTTAAAGTCAGGAAAAGAGTAAAATAAGCTGATTAAGTGTTTGGTTATCCGGGAGGGTGCTATGGAAAAGTTATCACATGCATATATAGTGTCCTCGCCGTCGGAAAATGCGCGCATGAGCAAGGCTTATGAGCTTGCGCAGAGGATGCTGTGCAGCAGTCCGGATAAGCGTCCGTGCGGCGTATGCCGCGACTGCCGCAAGGTCGCTGCACGCGTTCATCCGGATCTTGCGGTCATATCGCGGCTCACGGATGATAAGGGCAATCGTAAAAAGGATATACTCGTCGACCAGATCCGCGCGCTCGGAGCCGACGCATATATTCTGCCCAACGAGGCCGCGGCAAAGGTGTATATCATTGCAGACGCAGACTGCATGAACGAGCAGGCGCAGAACGCCGCGCTCAAGCTGTTCGAGGAGCCGCCCGAGGGAGTTCATTTCATCCTGTGCGCGGCGAATCCCGATAAGCTGCTGATAACGGTCAGATCGCGCTGCGCAGCCGTCAGATGCACCGGCGCGGAGGATGCCGAGGATGAAAAAACGGCACAGCTTGCCGATGAATTTGCCGCACTTCTGGATAAAAACGATGTGCCGGGCATAACGGCATGGTGCTTTGAGCACGAAAAGCTCGATGCGCAGCAAATGGCAAATTTTCTCTGCGCACTGAAAAGGCGCCTTGTGGGCATGCTTATATCGGTACGGGATAAGCAGCGCATAATGGATACTATAAGGCTCGTTGACCGCTGCCTTGAGTACAGAACGGTCAACACGGGCATAAAACACATTCTTGGACTGCTGGCAGTAGGTTCGGCGGTGGAAACGAGGAAAGCAATTGACTGAGGTTATAAGCGTAAAATTCAAAAACAGGGGCAAGAGCTATTTTTTTGCACCCAACGGAAAAGATGTGAAAAGCGGGCAGCAGGTCATTGTCGAAACAAGCAAGGGGCTTGAAATAGCCGACTGCGTTCGCGGGAACCATATGGTGGAGGACACGGCCGTCGTGCAGCCGCTGCGTCCGGTAATAAGACTGGCAACGCGCGATGATCTGCGGGTTGCCGAGATAAACAAGCGGCGCGAAAAAGAGGCGTTTGAAATATGCCAGCAGAAGATAGCCGAGCATGGACTGGATATGAAGCTGGTGGATGTCGAGTGCAACTTTGAGGGCAATAAGACCATGTTCTTCTTTACCTCCGACGGCAGAGTTGACTTCCGCGAGCTCGTGAAAGACCTTGCGGGCATATTCCGCAACCGCATAGAGCTTCGGCAGATCGGCGTCAGAGACGAGGCAAAAATGCTCGGCGGGCTCGGCATATGCGGCAGACCGTTCTGCTGCAGCCAGTTTATCGACGAGTTCCAGCCGGTATCGACAAAAATGGCAAAGGTGCAGTCGATGTCGCTCAACCCCGGTAAGATATCCGGAAGCTGCGGCAGACTCATGTGCTGCCTGAGATACGAGCAGGAGGCGTATGAGGATCTTATGAAGAGCGTTCCCAAGCAGGGCGCGTTCGTTGAAACTCCGACGGGCTACGGTACGGTCACGCAGGTGAATCTCCTGCGTCAGCTCGTAAAGGTCAAGCTCGACGGCGAGGGAGACGATACGGTAAAGACCTACCGCTCCGTTGAGGTCGCGACCGTTCCCGGCGGCAGACCCAAGGACGGCGAGACTCCGCCGTCGGTGCTCAAATATGTCCCCGAGCCCGAGGAGGAGGACGACGAGGAGGACGAATGGAAGCTGCCCGAGCTGTTCGCGGCAGAGCCCGAGGAGAGCGCGGAGCACTCCGAGCCCGCGAAAAAGCGCAGCCGCAGCCGGCGAAACCGCAGAGGCGGCGGCAAAAAGCCCGCGGAGCGGAAGCAGCCCCAGCCGGCAGCCAAGCAAGCGGCGGACGACGAGGCAAAAAAGAGCGTTCGTCCCAAGCCGAGAAGCAGCCGCAGAGACGGCGGCAAAAAGCCGGCACCCCAGCAGCAGAGCGACGCGCCCGTACAGCAGCAGCGCAAAAATGCCGACGGAGAGAAAAAGAAGTCCGGCAGCCGCCGGTTCTACCACCGCGGCAAGCCGAAAAGCAAGGGCACGCAGCAGGACAAGTGAGGTCTCCGGAGGATAAGACATGAAAAAAGAAAATAAAGAGAAAAAAGAAAAAAAGCGGATGAGCATGAAAACAAAGTGGGTGATAACGCTTGTTTTGTGCATTATGGCGGTCATCACCGTCGTTGTCGTTGCGGATGACGGCTGCTTCGACTTCCGCCCCGGTTCGGTCCAGGCAAACGACAGCGCCGTGCAGGAAAGCGCCGCACCCGTCGATAAGGATACCGGCAAGACCGGCACCGCGTCCTACACCGTGCTCGTCACCGCCGGCAACGGCGGCTCGACCGACCCCAGCGGCAGCGTGAGCGTTACCGAGTGGGGCAGCGTAACGGTCAATATAACGCCGAATGACGGCTATGAGATCCAGTCGGTCAGCATAGACGGCTCGGATAAGGGCGCGCTTGAGAGCTACACTCTCTCGAACATCACGGAAAACCACAGCATAGTCGCGACCTTCGTGAAAAAGCCGGAGCCCACTCCGACCCCGACTCCCACGCCCGCCGCAGAGCCTGAGGAATAAACAAAAACTCCGTTCGACAGTGCATCGAACGGAGTTTAATTATGCGCTTATTTTTCAGAGCATGCTTCCGGCAAAGCGGATGAGCATCGTTGCGACCTGCGCGCGTGTAGCGCTCGTTTTGGGAGATATGGTCGTGCTCGTAAGTCCCTTGATTATGCCTGCGCCGACCGCCCAGCACATGCTCTCGCGGGCGTATTCGCCGACATCGTGGGCATCCTCGTATTCGCCTATATCGGAGTAAACATCGGTGGGGTAGCCCATGTAATTTGCGTACCTGTGCAGCATGGTCGCAAACTGCTCGCGCGTGAGCGTATCGTCGGGCTTGAACGAGCCGTCACTAAAGCCGTTTGCAATGCGGTGCTCCGATGCCCAGAGGACGGCATCGTAATAATAGCCTTCCTCATTGAGGTCGTTGAAGGGATTTTCTACACCGGATACATCCTCGCCGCTGCCGCAGAGACGGTACAGCACCGTTACGAGCATGGCGCGGGTCATTGCGGTGTCGGGGCTGAAGGTCGTTGCGGAGGTGCCCTTAAACAGTCCGCCTAAAACGGCAGAGTCAATGTCGTTGTGCGCCCAGAAGCTCGCGGGGACATCGGTGAAGCTCTTTGACGGACAATTGTCACCCATAGGGCACAGACCGGACGGCGCGGAGCCGTCGGACCATACGGCAACGAGGCTGCGCGACACATCGGCAACGGTGGACGAGTATATCGTGCTGCCGGTTTTGGAGTCCTTCCAATAGCCGAGCGTGTAGCCCGAGCGGGTGGCGGTGGGGAGGGTGCCGTAGGGCCTGTCCTTATAGTATATGACGACCCTGTTGCCGCCGTTGACCTTGCCCGCACCCGCATCCAGAATAAGATATACGAAATTCGTGGTGTCGGTGTGATAATTGTTGTACAGGAAGATCTCCGCCTCGTTTATGCGGCGGTTTATCAGTCCGGGGAGGATCTCGCCGCCGGCATTGCACAGAACGCCGAACGCGTCGGCTATCTCAAGGTCGGGCAGGGGATCGCCGTTTTCATCCTTAAAGCCCGCCATGACATACTTTGCGAGCCTGTATCCCTCCTGCGCATAGTATTCGACCCAAACGGTGCCGAAGTTGTATGTAGCGCTGAACAATGCGTCGAACTGGTTCTGCGTGAGGTTGAGATCATACTTGTCGTTCCAGCCGTTAACGGCTTTTTCAAACGCCTTTATGTCCTGCTCGAAATAGGCGTTTGCCTGCGCCTCGGTTATCGTCATGCCCTCGTAAACATCCGCACCGTAGTGCCCGTAGCCTATCGTCCAGTACTTTTCGCTCGAGTGCGCCTTGTATGCCGTAAGGACACAGCCCTCCCAATATTTTATAAGCGTTTTTATATTCTCGCTCGCCGTCATATTACTGTCTGCAAACGCCGCCGTAGGCGCGATCGAGACGAGCATGACGACTGCAAGCAGGATAGATATGTATCGCTTCATGCATGATTCCTCTCAATTTCTCGGATGAAAATAAGTTTAAAAATATGTGGCAAAATTATTACATCATGCATTTTAGCAAAAAAACGCTGAAAAATCAAGGCTTTTCTTGTCGCAAGAAATATAAGGAAACTAACCGCCGGTCTCTCAGAGACCGGCGGAGGCGCGAAAGCCGGAAAAAGTTGCCGAAACGGCACCGGCGGCAGGGG
>CAVHZB010000005.1:752-5090 GCA_963640555.1 Phascolarctobacterium succinatutens | reverse complement strand
TATTTTGTCGGAGCCGCTTATTGACACGGCCATTTGGATATTATAAAATTTATTGTAAAAACCTTTTTCAGATGAGGAGCTGACAGCCATGCGCGATTACAGCAAGGAATTTGCCGACAGAGTCCGGTTCATACGCGAGACGGTAGAGAAAAGCGGCGTTGACGGCATAGTTTTCGGAAACTCCGGCGGCAAGGACTCCGCGCTCGTTGGTATTCTGTGTAAGTTCGCCTGCGAGAACACCGTAGGCATAATAATGCCCTGCGCGTCAAAGCGCAATTTCGAGCAGGACATGAAGGACGCCAAAGAGTTAGCCGAGCATTTCGGCATAGAAAGCCGTATCATCGACCTGACCGATGTGCGTCAGGCTGAGATAGACAGGCTTCAGGGCATAACGACGCTCACGAACGCGGCGGTAAACAATATCGCCCCGCGTCTGCGCATGACAACGCTTTATGCGGTCGCGGCATCGGAGTACCGCCTTGTTGCCGGAACCGGCAACCGCAGCGAGCGGTATATGGGCTATTTCACAAAGTGGGGCGACGGCGCATGTGACTTTAACCCCATAGCGGATCTAACCGCGACCGAGATAATAGAGTTTCTCAAATGGCTCACCGCACCGGCTGCTATAATAACGAAGGCTCCCTCTGCCGGACTGTTCGACGGTCAGACCGACGAGAACGAGATGGGCGTGAGCTACCGTGCGATAGACAGCTATATAAACGGCGGTGAGGTCGCCTCCACCGAAAAGCGGATCATTGACCGCTTCCACAGAAACAGCGCTCACAAGCGCACCGGAATAGCGGTGTTTAAGGAGATAGATGAGTAAGCACGAGTTTTACGAAAATCCTCTGTGCGGCAGATATGCCGGCGAGGATATGAAAAGACTCTTTTCCGACGACTTCAAATTCTCGACATGGCGCAGACTTTGGGTGGCGCTTGCCGAGAGCGAAAAGGAGCTCGGACTGGAGATAAGCGACGCGCAGATCGAGCAGATGAGGGCGCACATAAACGACATCGACTACGATGCCGCCGCGCGCCGCGAGCACGAGGTGCGCCACGATGTCATGGCTCATGTGCTCACCTTCGGCGAGTGCTGCCCCGATGCAAAGCCCATAATCCATCTGGGCGCCACGAGCTGCTATGTCGGCGATAACACGGACATCATCCGCATGCGCGAGGCTCTCCGGCTCGTGCGCAGAAAGCTCATAAACGCGATCGCCGCGCTAAGGAGCTTTGCCGCGGAGCACAAAAGCATTCCGACGCTGGCGTACACGCACTTTCAGGCGGCCCAGCCCACCACCGTCGGCAAGCGCGCAACGCTGTGGGCATATGACCTTCTAAACGACCTTGAGCAGCTTGAGTATCAGCTCGGCAGGCTTGAGCTTTTAGGCTGCAAGGGCACCACCGGCACCGGCGCGAGCTTCCTTGAGCTCTTTGACGGCGACGAGGATAAGGTCATGCGGCTTGAGGCGCTCATCGCAGAGAAAATGGGCTTTGACCGCTGCGCGCCGGTGAGCGGGCAGACATATTCGCGCAAGGTCGATTTCTCCGTTTTGCAGGTGCTGTCGGCCATCGCGCAGAGCGCGTCGAAATTCTCAAGCGATATTCGGCTTCTGTCGCACCTTAAGGAGGTCGATGAGCCGTTCGAGGCAAAGCAGATAGGCTCGTCGGCGATGGCGTATAAGCGCAATCCCATGCGGTCCGAGCGCATTGCGTCGCTGTCGCGGTTTGTTATAAACGATGTGCAGAATGCCGCGTTCACGGCGTCGAGCCAGTGGCTCGAGCGCACGCTCGACGATTCGGCAAACCGCCGCCTGAGCATTCCGGAGGCGTTTCTTGCGGTCGACGGTATCCTGAATCTCTATATAAACATCGTCACCGGCATGCGGGTCTATCCCGCCGTATGTAAAAAGCATCTTGACGATGAGCTGCCGTTCATGGCGAGTGAGAATATCCTTATGTACTGCGTAAAGCATAAGGGCGGCGACCGTCAGGAGCTGCACGAGCGCATAAGGATACATTCCGTCGCTGCCGCGCAGCAGGTAAAGCTCTGCGGTGAGAAGAACGATCTTATTGAGCGCATAATGTCCGATCCCGCCTTCGGTCTCGGCAGGGAGGAGCTTGACGGGCTGTGCGATGCGCGCGGCTTTACCGGCATGGCGGAGCATCAGACCGAAAGATTCATAAAAGAATATCTTGATCCTGTCATCGGCAAAAACGAGTCCGAGCTCGGCGTCGAGGCAAGTGTAAATGTATAAAAAGGAGCAAAAAACTATGTTAACTGCGATCGTGGGAACCAACTGGGGCGATGAGGGCAAGGGCCGTATGGTCGACCTGCTCTCGGAAAAGTATGATATAGTTGTCCGCTATCAGGGCGGCAACAACGCCGGTCACACCGTGGTAAACGACAAGGGGAGGTTTATCCTGAATCTGCTGCCGTCGGGCATACTGCGCGACGACACCGTGAATGTTCTCGGTGCAGGCATCGTCATCGACCTTGAGCACCTGTTCAACGAGGTCAATCGCCTGCATGAGGGCGGTATAGCGATAAGCCCCGCGAATCTCAAGATAAGCGACCGTGCGACCATCTGCATGCCCTATCACAAGCTCCTTGACGGTCTGGAGGAGGACAGACTCGGCGATAAGAAGTTCGGCTCCACCCGCCGCGGCATTTCCCCCGTGTATTCCGACAAATATATGAAGAAGACCCTGCGCATGGGCGATCTTAAGAATCTCGACCACCTGCGCGAGCGCGTTGACGGCATCGTCGAGTGGAAAAACCTCACCGTTGCCGGCGGCTACGGTCATGAGCCCGTGAGCACCGACGAGATCATGGCATGGCTTGAAAAGTTCGGCAAGCCCTTTGAGGAATATGTCTGCGATACCACCGTTTACCTCACGCAGGCGGTGAAAAACGGCAGCTCCGTCATGTTCGAGGCACAGCTCGGCGCTCTGCGCGATATCGACTTCGGTATCTACCCCTACACCTCGGCGTCTACCACCCTGGCGGCTTACGCACCCATCGGCTCCGGCGTTCCTCAGCTCAAGCTCGATGAGAGCATCGGCATCATGAAGGCTTATTCAAGCTGCGTCGGCGAGGGACCGTTCACCTGCGAGCTTTTCGGCGACGAGGCCCACGCCCTGCGTGAGGCAGGCGGAGAGTACGGTGCAGCTACCGGCCGTCCCCGCAGAGTCGGCGGCTTCGATGTCGTTGCGTCCCGCTACGGCGCAATGATGCAGGGCTGCACCGCAATAGCGCTTACAAAGCTCGATGTTATGAGCTATATGGATAAGATCCCTGTGTGCACTGCCTATGAGCTCGACGGCAAGCGCATCGAAAGCTTCCCCGCCAATATAGAGGAGCTTGAGCGCGCAAAGCCCGTTTACGAATACCTCGAGGGCTTCAAGTGCGATATCTCCGGCTGCCGCAGCCCCGAGGAGCTGCCCAAGGCAGCACTTGATTATGTGAAGTATATCGAAAAGGCAGTAGGCTGCCCGATAAAGTATGTTTCAGTCAGCGCCGAGCGCGAGGGCTGCATCGAAATGTTTTAACGGAGGATATTGAGAATGCACAATCAGCGCGTGCTTGTCCTGGACTTCGGCGGTCAGTACAATCAGCTCATCGCCCGCAGAGTCCGTGAATGTAATGTCTACTGTGAGGTAAAGCCACACAGCATGACCATAGACGAGATAAAGGCGTATGACCCCATCGGAATCATCTTCACCGGCGGACCGCAGAGCGTTTACGCAGCAGGCTCGCCGCAGGTAGACCCCGAGATATTCACCCTCGGTGTGCCGGTGCTCGGCATCTGCTACGGCTGCCAGCTCATGGCGCATTACCTCGGCGGCGAGGTCACCGCCGCACAGTCGGACACCGCCCGCGAATACGGTAAGACTCCGACATTTTTCGAGACCGATTGCAGACTGTTCAAGGGTCTGCCCGCAGAGAGCGTAACATGGATGAGCCACGGCGATTACATGGCTAAGGTGCCCGAGAGCTTCCGGCTCGTTGCGCACAGCGCCGCCTGCCCCACGGTCGGTATCTGCGACGAGAGCCGCGGGTTCTACGGCGTGCAGTTCCACCCGGAGGTAAACCACACCGAGTACGGTCAGAGGATGCTGCACAACTTCCTGTACGAGGTCTGCGGCGCAAAGGGCGATTGGACGATGGGCGACTATATGCGCGCGTCCGTTGCCGCTATCCGCGAAAAAGTCGGCGGCGGCAAGGTCCTGCTCGCGCTCTCCGGCGGTGTTGATTCCTCCGTTGCGGCGGCGCTGCTTGCGGAAGCGGTCGGGTCACAGCTCACCTGCATTTTCGTTGACCACGGTCTCATGCGC
>CAVHZB010000005.1:0-742 GCA_963640555.1 Phascolarctobacterium succinatutens | reverse complement strand
CTCATGCGCAAGGACGAGGGCGATGAGGTCGAGGCCGCATTTAAAAACTGGGACATAAACTTCATCCGCGTAAACGCCGAGGAACGGTTTCTTACAAAGCTTGCGGGTGTTGCCGAGCCCGAGGCAAAGCGCAAGATAATCGGCGAGGAATTTATCCGCGTTTTCGAGGACGAAGGCAAAAAGATCGGCGCCGTTGACTATCTGGCTCAGGGTACCATCTACCCCGATGTGATCGAGTCCGGCACCAATGTTGCGGCGGTCATAAAAAGCCACCATAATGTCGGCGGTCTGCCCGACTATGTCGATTTCAAGGAGATAATCGAGCCGCTGCGCCTGCTGTTCAAGGATGAGGTCCGCGCGCTCGGCAGAGAGCTCGGACTGCCCGAGTATCTGGTCATGCGCCAGCCGTTTCCCGGTCCGGGGCTTGCCATTCGCGTCATCGGCGATATCACGAAGGAGAAGCTCGACATTCTCCGCGAGGCGGATTTTATATTCCGGGACGAGATCGCAAAGGCGCATCTTGAGAGCACGATGAATCAGTATTTTGCTGTGCTGACGAACATGCGCTCGGTCGGTGTCATGGGCGACGGCAGAACATATGACTATACCCTCGCGCTGCGCTCGGTCACGACGACCGACTTCATGACTGCCGATTGGGCACGCATTCCCTACGACGTGCTCGACAAGGTCTCCGTGCGCATCGTAAACGAGGTCAAGGGCATAAACCGCATCGTCTACGATA
>CAVHZB010000004.1:0-9483 GCA_963640555.1 Phascolarctobacterium succinatutens | reverse complement strand
CCGTGTATATGTCCGTAGCAGCAGCGGCGAACACGGTATTTTTCGAGAAGCTCAAGTATCTCCGGACATTCATAGCTCATGTATTTGGGCGGATAATGCAGAAACACCATGATCTCATCGTTTTTTGCCGACTTCAGAGAGGCTTCAAGGCGCATGACTTCCCTGTTCATTATTTTTTTATCATGCACATCGCCCTTGCACTCCTCGTAAAACCAGCCGCGCGTTCCGCATATGGAAATGTCTTCGTATTCAAAGCTCGAATTATGGAGCACCTCTATTGTATTTATTTCGTTCTTCTCAAAAAAGCTCCGTGCCTTTGTCGCAGTGGTCCACCAGTAATCGTGATTGCCTTTGAGGATTATCTTTCTGCCGGGCAGAGCCTCGATAAACTCAAAATCCGGCAGAGCTTCTTCCATGGTCATTCCCCAGGTAATATCACCGCACAAAACGGTGACATCATTATCATTCAGAGGCTCAAAGCCTTTTTTGATCTTTTCGACATAGCCGGTCCACCGGCCGCCGAATATATCCATTGATTTGTTTGTACCCAGCGAAAGATGAAGGTCGCCGATAGCATATAAAGACATAATGCCTCCGCATAAATTCATAACAAACTGTCAAAGCTAATAATGTCTCAGGACAATAATTCTGGAGGTAATACGATGAACAACAGGAAAATGAACTCCGACAAGATCACCGGCGTTGGCTGCGATGTTACCAACTGCAAGTACAACACCATCGACTGCAAGTGCTCGGCATCACAGATAAAGGTGCAGAACGACAAGGCTACCACCAAGTCCGAGACCTTCTGCTCGACCTTCTGTCCCCGCGGCTGCTGCAATTAAGCACCGCAGCACAATGCAGCACTGCACCAGCGCGAAAAAAGGTCTATCTTATTATCACGCCGGCGGGGCTATGCCCCGTACATATCATTTAAGAAAGTCCGCGACCGCCGCCTTCATATCCTGCTTGTCCACAACAAGGTCAAAGCGTTTTTCGCGCTTATCAAGTCCCGCAAGGGGTTCGGGCACCTTTGTCCCGGTTACATCGGAAAGCATTTCGATAAGCTGCGTGCCGGATGCGGAGCTGTCCCTGCCGAGGGCACTGAGGACGCTGTCGCAGAACTTATACGGGCTTGCGGTCGATACTACAACGGCCGCGGTGCTCCTGCCCTCCGCCATCCGGCGGTCAAGAAGCTTTTTGTAAGCCACGGCGGTGTGCGTGTCCATAAGATACCCGCTTTCGGTATACACTCTGCCGATGGTCTTTTTCGTATCGGCATCGGTACAGTAGCCGCCGGCAAAGTGCTCGGCTAAAACGGTCTTTATCTCGCCGCTCACCTCATACCTGCCGGTTTCCGAAAGCTGCGACATATATTTACTTACCTCATCGGAATTTTTACATACATCGTAGATGAGTCTTTCAAGATTGCTGGACACAAGAATGTCCATGGACGGTGATATGGTAGTGTAAAACCTGCGGTTGCGGTCGTAAACTCCCCGCTCGAAGAAATCCGCAAGGACATTGTTCTGATTCGACGCACAGATGAGCTTGCTGACCGGCAGTCCCATATTCTTTGCATACCAGCAGGCAAGGATGTTGCCGAAGTTGCCGGTGGGAACAACAAAGTCAAGGGTATCGCCGTATTCTATGCGTCCGGAGTTTGCAAAATCGCAGTAAGCGGAGAAATAGTAGACGATCTGCGGAAGAAGCCTGCCCCAGTTTATGGAGTTTGCCGATGATAAAAACCACCCCTTGGCGCTGAGCTCGTCGGCAAACGCTCTGTCGGCAAATATCTGCTTCACGCCGGTCTGGGCATCATCGAAATTACCTCTGACCGCAGCAACGCTTACATTGTTTCCTGTCTGGGTTATCATTTGCAGCTTCTGGACATCGGATACGCCGTTGTGCGGATAGAACACAAGTATTTTCGTATCCTCAACATCCGCGAAGCCCTCAAGCGCCGCCTTGCCGGTATCTCCGCTGGTCGCTACGAGGATGCACACCCTGCGCTTTTCACCGCATTTTTTGAGCGAAGCGGTAAGCAGATGCGGAAGCATCTGAAGCGCCATGTCCTTAAATGCGCAGGTCGGACCGTGCCACAGCTCGAGTACCGCCGTCTCTCCGTTCACGAAATGCAGCGGAGCCGTATCATGCGTGTCGAAATTATCGCCGTATGCTTTTTCGATCATTGCTCTGAGCTCAGCTTCCTCAAACTCATCGAGGAACGGGCTCATTATACTCAGTGCCCTGCCGCGATAATCGGTCTTTCCGAGTGCCTCTATATCGTTCAGGGTGAACTGAGGCAAGGCTTCCGGCACATAAAGCCCGCCGTCCGGTGCCAGCCCGCGGGATATGGCCTCAGAGGCCGTTACCTTGGTGTTGCCGTTTCTGGTGCTGAAATATAACATATTCTATCCTCTTTTCGGTCAGAATGCATTTTCTATATGGTTTATCGTAATTTTCTTAGTGTTGATGCCATCGGGAGCATAGACCTCTATCACATCAAAGCGCGGCTGAAGCTCGGTTTCGTTTCTTTGCAGCCAAAGCTGCGCCGCGATCGTAACTCTGCGCTGCTTTGCAGGAGTTACAAACTCGCATGCCTGTCCGAAATTACTGTTTTTTCTGAGCTTCACCTCAGCAAAAACAATAAAGCCGCGTTTTTTTGCAATAATATCTATCTCACCCTGGCGGCAGCGGAAATTTGTTTCTATTATTTTATATCCGTGCAGTCTGAGATAGTTTGCCGCCTTCCTTTCACCGAAGGCTCCGAGCCTTTCTTCAGTCATCAGTGCATTTTCCTCAAAAAGCTCATGCGGTGTATGGGACACGGTCCGAGCTCACGCAGAGCGGCATAATGCGCCTTTGTACCATAGCCCTTATGCTTTTCAAACCCATACTGCGGGTACCTTTCCGCCATTTCGAGCATACACCGGTCACGGGTGACCTTTGCGAGAATGGAAGCGGCTGCAATATCCGCGCACTTTGCATCGCCCTTGACGACACACCGGCTTGGCATTTTTATGGCGCTGTCGCGGTTGCCGTCAATAAGTGCGAGCGTCGGCGCGGGCTCGAGCCTTTCTATCGCTCTGTTCATCGCAAGCATTGCGGCATTGAGGATATTGAGCTTCTCTATCTCGTCAACGGACGCAAAGGCTATACCGAAGCTCACGGCGCTGCTGCATATGATGTCAAACAGCTCCTCCCTTTTCTTTTCACTGAGCTTTTTGGAGTCGTTCAGACCCTTGATCTCAAGTCCGCGCGGCAGAGTAACGGCCGCCGCACACACGGGGCCGGCAAGAGGTCCCCTGCCGGCTTCATCAACTCCGCACAAAAGCGTTTCGCCGCTGTCATATATTTCGTTTTCGAGCTTCCACAGGTCGATCATCACGGTTTCTCCAGACTTATTCTGCCGAGCTTACCTTCGTGATACTCTCCCAGCAGCGTATTGGCCATGCGCTCAATATCATATTCTCCCCTTGAAACGAGAAAGCCGCGTTTTTTTGCAGCCTGTTCAAGGAGCTCAAAGCCGTTCATATCGGGATCGAGCTCAAGCTTATATCTCCCGGTAAGCGCTTCCGGATACATTTCACGGAGCCTGAGCATAAAGTTTGCTGCCAAAGTCTCCTTATCAAGCACATCGGCTTTAATGGCATTGGTTATCGCCAGCATTTCGCCGACCTCCTGCGAGTCGAACTTGGGCCAGAGTATACCGGGTGTATCGAGCAGGTCAAGCCCTCTGTCTATGTTTATCCACTGCTTGCCGCGCGTGACTCCGGGCTTATCACCGGCGATCGCAGCCTTGCGCTTTGCCACCTTATTTATGAATGTGGACTTTCCGACATTGGGTATGCCGAGTATCATAACGCGCATGGGTCGATTTACCTGTCCCTTGGCGGCGTAATCAGCGATCTTATCCTTCAAAAGCTCGCGCAGAGCCGGTGCGAAGCCGTTAACTCCCTTACCGGTTTTTGCGTCGGTTTCAAGTATCCTTAGCCCTCCTTGCTCGAAATAAGTGCGCCACTGAGCGGTTATCTGCGGATCGGCAAGATCCGTGCGGTTGAGGATGATAAGCCGCGGCTTGCCATCGGCAAGTCTGTCTATGTCAGGATTCCGGCTTGAATGGGGTATGCGCGCATCGAGGATCTCGCACACGGCATCCACCAGCTTTATGCTGTCCTCTATCATGCGCTGAGCCTTTGTCATATGGCCGGGAAACCACTGAATATTCATTTTTTCAAAATTCATGCTGTCCATATCAGTCACTGTAGGGGCTTCCTATTCTGTCAAACGGAAATATCTTAAACAGCACCTTGCCGACGATAAGCCGCTCGTCGACCATGCCGATAACGGCACGGCGGCTGTCGGACGAGGCATTTCTGTTATCGCCCATGACGAAAACGCAGCCCTCGGGCACCGTCTGAGCACCGTTGAAATCAAGCTGATTTTTCGTAAGCTCCGCGATGTACGGCTCATCGAGCAGCTCTCCGTCAACATACACTCTGCCTCGGTCGAAGTCAATGTCGATGGTCTGCCCCTCTGTTGCGATAACGCGCTTGACAAGTGCCTCGGACTTGTAATCATCCTTGCGGAAAATTATTATATCGCCCTGCTTCGGCTTATAAAAAACATCGGAAACTATGAGCTTATCGGCGTTATATAGCGTAGGGTTCATAGAATCGCCGCTTACATCCACGATCCTGAAGAAAAAGACGAAAACTATAACGCAGATGACCAGCGCATATACAAGGCACTGTATCCACTCGTATACCTCACCGCGGGAGCTTACGGTCTCGGCGCTTTCCGGCGTTTTTACTTTTGTTTTATCTTTTTTCATATTGCATACCTCTTGAAAGTTTATCGTCATATTATACACGATAACACACTCTTTAGGCAACAGCCCTTTATTAATAAAAAGCAAAAAAAGAGGCATTCGCCTCTTTTTTTGAAAACACGATCGGTCCCGGAGCTTACAGACGCTCCTTGACCTTTGCCCTCTTACCAACGCGCTCACGCAGGTAGTACAGCTTTGCACGGCGAACCTTGCCGCGGCGAACTGTCTCAACGGAGACGATGGACGGAGAGTGTACGGGGAAGACCTTCTCGCAGCCGACACCGTAGGAGATGCGGCGGACGGTGATGGTCTCGTTGATGCCGCCATGCTTCTTGGCAATGATGGTGCCTTCAAAAGCCTGGTTGCGCTCACGGCTGCCTTCCTTTACGCGGACGGTGATACGCACGGTATCGCCGACATTGAGCTCGGGCAGCTCGGGCTTCATGTACTGTTCGCTGAGAACTTTGATCAGATCCATAGTCTAATCCTTCCTTTTCTTTAGGCGTTCATGCCGGAGGACTCCCTTGTGTCTCGGCAGAGGACCGCTTGATAGCCTGCTTAACCCGCAAGCCATGATATGTTATCATAAACGAACACGCAATGCAAGCATTTTCAGCGGAAAAGCTCCATATTTTCATCAAATATCTCAATTCTTTTGAATTTAGCAAAATCCGGCGCAATATCCGGAGCAAGCTGCCTGAGCGCATCGGCAATGAGCTCCGGATTAAGTGTGGGCTCCTGTGCTGATATAACGGCGCTCATTATGACATTGTCGGCACTTTTCTCAAATGATATGCTCTTTATGGCAGACCGGATGTCGCTCTGCCCTATCCCGCGTTTTGTTTTTTTCTCAATAACAATGCTGACGGCGGAGTAAAATTCATTAAGTGCCGCAGCCATTTTTTCAGCGTCGCGCTCGTCATACTCAAAAATGCCGCTTACCTCGAGCCACTTTATCTCCTTGACCTTGCGTTCGGGCTCATATATCTCCATGACCTCTATTCCCTCCGGCATCTGTCTCGAAAGGCGGGCTTTTATTTCGCCGCAGGGCATATCCTCAAGCATTCTGAAGTCCATTATCTCACAAGCACTCCCGCAGCCGACCGAAAGCGGCAGTGCAATGGAGATGTTCGGATGAGGGTTAAAGCCCTCTGAGTACTTCAGTCTGCACCCTGCGCGTAAAAATGCCCTCGTGAGCGTGCGCATGAGATCGAGGTGCGATATATATATCGCTCTGCCGGTTTTTGAAAATAGCATTCTATACTTATCCATCGCATTTTCCTCCGTTCAGGAGCTTGACGGCTCCGCAGCCCGAACACTGTTTGCGGCAGTCCGGCGAGAGCTCCGACTTATACGCCTGCTCACGCTCATGCCACAGGTGCTCACGCCTTACGCCTACATCGACGAGCTCCCACGGCATGACCTCATCGCGCCCGCGCAGCCTGTGAGCATAAAACTCCGGCTGTACTCCGGCATCGGAAAACGCCTGCATCCAACGGTCAAACGAGAAATAATCGCTCCACGCCTCAAGCCGTCCTCCGGCGCGCCATACATTTTCTATAACCTTGCCGATGCGCCGGTCTCCGCGTGAAAGCGCTGCCTCTATATAGCTGGTTTGGGGATCGTGCCAGTTATAAACCACATTCTTGGCCTTTATATTATCGCGCAGGAGGTTCACCCTGCGGATATACTCATCCATGGTCACCTGCTGCTCCCACTGAAACGGGCTGTGCGGCTTGGGTACAAAGCACGAGGTCGATACTGTTATACGCACTCCTCTGTTTTTGTTCTTTGCATAGAGCCGCCATGTGTGCAGCACCTGATTTGCAAGCTCGGATATTCCGAGGATATCCTCATCCGTTTCCGTTGGAAGCCCAAGCATGAAGTAGAGCTTAACGGTGCTCCAGCCTCCCTCGAACGCAAGGCGGCAGGTGTGCAGAAGCTCCTCCTCGGTGACATTCTTGTTTATGGCATCGCGCAGGCGCTGGCTTCCCGCCTCCGGCGCAAATGTCAGGCCGCTTTTGCGTGTCTTCTGAATACGGTGCATTATATCCATGGAAAAGTTGTCCGCACGCAGCGACGGCAGCGAAAGTCCTATACTGCGCGGCTCGCAATATTCAAGAAGCTCATCGCACAGCTGCGATAGGTGCCGGTAGTCGCTGGAGCTGAGCGAAAGGAGCGTTATGTCCTGACAGCCGGTATTCTCCAGCAGTTCCCTGCCCTGCCGTGCAAGCGTTTCGGGCTTTTTTGCCCTTATCGGACGGTATGTATGCCCTGCCTGACAGAAGCGGCAGCCTCGCACGCAGCCGCGAAACAGCTCAAGATTTACTCGGTCATGCACTATCTCGGTGGTCGGGACTATCGGAGATGTCGGGAACGGAACGCTGTCAAGATCGGCAACCACTCTCTTTGTGACCCTTTCCGGCGCTCCTTCCTTTATTGCAAAATGACCTATAGTACCGTCGGCATTGAGCTCCGGGGTATAGAACGACGGTACATAAATGCCGCCTATCCTTGAAGCCCGCTCCAAAAGGCGCTGCTTTTCCCAGCTCTCACGCTTTGCCGTCCGCAGGAGTCCAAGCAGCTCGTTATTCATTTCCTCACCCTCTCCGAGCAGGAAAATGTCGATAAAATCAGCCATGGGCTCGGGATTCAGCGCGGCCGTGCCTCCCGCTATGACAAGAGGAAACAGTGCTTTACGCTCGGATGAATGTATCGGCACTCCCGCCATATCCATCATGTCGAGCACCGTCGTATACGCCATCTCATAGCCTATCGAAAATGCCAGTATATCATGCTCGGATATGGGGTCTCCGCTTTCGAGCGCATACAGCGGTATACCGTTTTGCTTCATCTGCCCGTACATATCTCCCCAGGGCGCATACACACGCTCGACCCAGACATACGGCAGGGCATTCATTGTATGATACAGTATTCCCATGCCGAGGTTGGACATGCCGATCTCATATGTATCGGGAAAGCAGAACGCCATACGCAGCTCGACCTGAGCCTTATCCTTTATTATCTGATTAAACTCTCCGCCGGTGTATCTCGCGGGCTTCTGTACTTTTGGAAGTATTCGTTCAAGTCGTTTATCCATAATGTATCTCCATCCGAATGTATCTTTATGATTTTACAACAAGCGCATGCTTTTTACAATACCCGTTTGCGCGATAAGCAGCCATATCCCTGCTATGAGCAGTGCCGTTCCGCAGTTCTTCGCAAGACCGGCAAGTCCGCAAACAGCAAGTGCCGTGCCGGTCATGATACCGAGGCAATACATTACATTCACGCATTTTTCGTGTCCGATGCGGTCCTGCAGCATCGTATACACCATACGGCCGCCGTCAAGCGGGTACACCGGAAGCAGATTATATGCAGTCATGGCAAGGCCGATAGCCGTCAGCATAACGGCAAATTCATTTTCCGGATAACGCGAGCACGCTGCGGCAAACACAAGCCCCGCCGCGGGTCCGGATGCAAAGACGGCAAGCTCCCGTGCCTGCGAATCCATGCCGTTACCGTCCATGCACAGCCCGGACGAGTCAAAGCGCACGGATACCACTCTGCCTCCGAGCAGCCTTATGGCGGCTGCATGCCCAAGCTCATGCACGACAACGGACAGCAGCACCGCGAGAACGGGCTTTATGCC
Organism: Phascolarctobacterium succinatutens; assembly: GCA_963640555.1. Lineage (GTDB taxonomy): Bacteria > Bacillota > Clostridia > Oscillospirales > Oscillospiraceae > F23-B02. The sequence goes on along the minus strand of CAVHZB010000004.1, from coordinate 997 downwards.
AACGGCGAAGTAGGCAGCTGCGAACAGCAACACTGCACCCGGGCTGATCGAAAACCGTTCCTTCAAAGGTAAAACTCCGGATTGAGGTACATTCCGTTATGCTCGAGCTCGAAATGCAGATGCGGTCCGGTCGCGGCACCGGTGGAACCGACCAGTGCTATAATGTCGCCCTTTTTAACAGGTCCGCAGTTCATACATATACTGCTGCAATGGGCATAGAGCGTTCTGTAGCCGTCGGGGTGATCTATCATCACATATTTTCCGAACGAGTCGGAATCTCCCTGTGCAACTATGGTACCGTCGGCAAACGCGGATATTTCCGAACCCGTCGCCGCCGCAAAATCGGTTCCGTAATGATATCTGACCTCGTTTTCGATCGGATGCAGCCTGTATCCGAAGCCTGACGAGGTCACTCCCGTGACCGGACTTACATACTCAAACGGCAGCTCAGGCCGCTCGTAGGCAACATTTTCCGGCACCGCATAATCCTCATACGCTTCCTGCGCCTGCAAAAATGCCGTGACCGAGGGATGCTGCGTCTGTGCCGGCTCAGGAGTTGATTCCGGTGAAGGCGCCGGCTCCGGAGCAGGTGTCACGATCGGCTCCGGTGTCTGCCGCAGCGGCGCTGCCGTGGGCGCCGGTGTGTCATGCTCGGTGTGCCTGAGAAAAAATGTCGATATTGGCTTCCGTGCAATAAGCTCCCTGCCGAAGCTTATTGCGTCTTCGGTCTGCTCATGCTCGGTCATCAGCAGGTGCTTTATGCCCGCCGTCAGTTCCTCTGCAAGCGTCGGAGAAAGCATTTTTGCCGCGGTGAGCAGCAGAAATATGCCCGCGCATATGTATATTTTCACCCGTTTCATTACCATCACCTCATCCATTCATAATATGCAGACAAGTAGGAATAAATTATTCTTGACAAGAGCGGCAATGCTTATTATAATGTAAAAGCTGTTTCGGGGTGTAGCGCAGTTGGTAGCGCGCTTGGTTCGGGACCAAG
>CAVHZB010000003.1:0-26849 GCA_963640555.1 Phascolarctobacterium succinatutens | reverse complement strand
AGGAGATAGTCGAGCGAGTCATGGACTCCAACGACCTTGAGCGCGAGCGCGGCATAACCATTATGGCAAAGAACACCGCCGTGCAGTACGGCGATACGAAGATAAACATTGTTGACACTCCGGGTCACGCCGACTTCGGAGGCGAGGTCGAGCGTATCCTCAAGATGGTCAACGGCGTTATCCTGCTCGTCGACGCAGCCGAGGGCCCCATGCCGCAGACGCGGTTCGTGCTCTCCCGCGCGCTTGAGCTCGGTCACAGAGTCATTGTCGTCGTCAACAAGATCGACCGCCCGGACCAGCGCATACACGAGGTCATCGACGAGGTGCTTGAGCTTCTCATGGATCTCGACGCTACCGATGAGCAGCTTGACTCACCAATGCTTTTCTGCTCCGGCAGACAGGGCACCGCCAGCTACTCACCCGAGGTGCCGGGCAAGGACCTCAAGCCGCTGTTTGACACCATTCTCGAGTACATCCCCGAGCCGGAGCAGGATACCGACAGCCCGTTCCAGATGCTCGTTTCAAGCGTTGACTACAACGAATATGTCGGACGCATAGCTATAGGACGCATAGAGCGCGGCATTATAAAGCAGAATCAGGAGATAGAGGTCTGCAACTATCATGCACTGGACGATGCGCCCGTGAAGGCAAAGGCTGTGTCGCTGTATGAGTTCGACGGGCTGAGCAAGGTGCCCGTCACAGAAGCCTCGGCGGGCAATATAATCGCGATGAGCGGCATCGGCGATGTCACCATCGGCGATACGATATGCGCAAAGGGCTTTGCCGAGCCGCTGCCGTTTGTCAAGATCTCCGCACCCACGCTGGAGATGACCTTCTCGGTAAACGACAGCCCGTTTGCCGGACGCGAGGGCAAGTTCGTCACCTCGCGCCAGATCCGTGACCGCCTCATCCGTGAAACGCTCAAGGATGTTTCCCTGCGCGTCACCGATGTTGACGGCGCCACCGATTCGTTCAATGTCGCCGGACGCGGCGAAATGAGTCTAAGCATACTCATCGAGACCATGCGCCGCGAGGGGTATGAGTTTCAGGTATCTCCCCCGCGCGTGCTGTACAAGGAGATAGACGGGGCCGTCTGCGAGCCTATAGAGCGCGTCGTTGTCGATGTGCCGTCGGATTACATGGGCTCCGTTATGGAAAAGCTCGGCGCACGCAAGGGCGAATTTGTCGAGATGATACCGGTCGGAAACCGCGTAAAGCTCAGCTATCTTGTCCCGTCGCGCGGACTTTTCGGCTATCGCAACGAGTTTTTGACCGACACCAAGGGCGAGGGCATCATGGCATCCGTGTTTGAGAAATACGAGCCCTATAAGGGAGATATCGCACGCCGCAACACGGGCTCGCTCATCGCATTCGAGACCGGCGAGGCGGTGGCATACGGCATTTGGAACGCGCAGGAGCGCGGCGCAATGTTCATCACTCCCGGCACCAAGGTATACGCTGGCATGATAGTCGGCGTTTGCCCGAAGGCGGATGATGTCGCGGTCAATGTCTGCCGCACAAAGCACCTTACGAATACCCGCGCCTCCGGCTCGGACGAGGCGCTGCGCCTTATCCCGCCCAGACAGATGAGTCTTGAGCAATGCCTTGAGTTCCTCGCCGACGACGAGCTCCTTGAGGTGACTCCCAAGAACCTGCGTCTGCGCAAGAGCATCCTCGACCACGGTCTGCGAATGAAGACCGTTATGCGCAACAGATAAGCAGGCTTGCCGTGCGTGAGCCGGAGCCCGGCGAGTCCGCCGTCCGGAAATGTATCTGCAACACAGAGGTGAACCATGAAAAAACTGCTGTCAAAGTTTTTGGATAAGACATTCCTGCGCTTCATCATAGTCGGCGTTATAAACACTGTCTTCGGCACGGCGATAATGTTCGTGTTTTATAATTTGCTGCATCTCAGCTACTGGCTCTCGTCCGCGTCGAACTACTTCTTCGGAAGCATACTCAGCTATTTTTTGAATAAGTACTTCACTTTCGAGTATAAAAAACGCGACTGGAAGGTCGTCGGGCGCTTTGTCGCAAATATATCCGTGTGCTATCTCATCGCCTACGGAGTGGCAAAGCCGCTTGTAAGAGCGGTGCTGTCCGGCGCTTCGGTGTCGATACAGGAAAATGTTGCGATGCTCGCGGGCATGTGCCTGTTCGTCGTTTTAAACTACCTCGGTCAGCGCTTCTTTGCGTTCAAAAAGGACGAGGATAAGGAAGAAAAAGCGGAAGAATGAAAAAAACACCGGCGCTCGCATGAACGCCGGTGTGATTATTTAGAGCTATGGATTAAAGCTTATTTCCCGCGAGCCAGTCACCGATTCTGTCGAACCACTCCATTTCGGGGACATCGCCGGTCATATCGAGAATCCATGCTACGAAACTTGCAATACCGCTTAACATTTGTTTGTGCTCCTTCCTAATTGTTACGATTGTCTTTGAGACCGATACATGTTTGGAAATAGTCATGTACTTTCGTGCCGCGGCTCGGTCTCTTGCCGCCTCATCTATAAAGGACGGAATAATCCGGACAATATTCCGCCGATTTCGACCGTTAATAGAAAGTTAAAGGAAAGTTAATAAACTCTTGCATGAAATGCCGCAATGCGGTATAATGGCGCTTGCCGATGCATCCGGGTGTAGCGCAGCTGGTAGCGCGCCTGCTTTGGGAGCAGGATGCCGCAGGTTCGAATCCTGTCACTCGGACCAAAATCCCTCTGAAATCGCTGATTTCAGAGGGATTTTTCTTATTCATTGTCTATTGCGGCGCAGAGGGTGAAGCCTGTATGGCTGCAGAGACATCGACGGACAGCTTGAGATGCCGGAAACGGAATAACAAAGATTATTTTGTCCTGACGATCAATGTGGATCATTGTTTCCAAGCGGCAATCGGACAGGAATACATGAAACGAGACAACGAACCGCCGGTGGAAAAGCGTCCCGCCGGCGGTTATCATTCTTATTTTTATCGAAAATTTACTATGGAAAGCATAAGGATTGCCCGGAGGATCAGTTGGATGCCTTCATTGCAAGATAGGCATTTATAAACCCGTCTATATCTCCGTCCATGACATTCTGGATGTTGCCGTTTTCAAAGCCCGTGCGGTGATCCTTCGCCAGCGTGTACGGCATGAAAACATACGAGCGGATCTGACTGCCCCACTCTATCTTCTGCTGAACGCCCTTAATGTCGCTTATCTTCTCAAGATGCTCGCGCTCCTTTATCTCCGCAAGACGCGCACGCAGCATGTTGCGGCAGTTCTCCAAGTTCTGGAAATGGCTCCGTTCGACCTGAGACGAGACGACGATGCCGGTGGGGATGTGCGTCAGGCGAACCGCCGACGAGGTCTTATTTACCTTCTGACCGCCCGCGCCGGAGGAACGGTAGACATCCATCTTGATGTCCTCCTCGCGCAGCTCGATCTCGTTATCGTCGCTTATCTCCGGCATGACCTCGACTGCGGAGAACGAGGTGTGGCGGCGGCCGGACGAGTCAAACGGCGAGATGCGAACAAGACGGTGTATGCCGTGCTCGCTTTTCAGAAAGCCGTAGGCATTTTCGCCCTCTATCATGATCGTGGCGCTTTTTATGCCCGCCTCGTCGCCGTCAAGATAGTCCATGAGCTTAACGGTGTAGCCGTGGCGATCGGCCCACATATTGTACATACGGTAGAGCATCTGCGTCCAGTCCTGCGCCTCGGTGCCGCCGGCCCCCGCGTGGAAGGTGAGGATCGCGTTGTTGGCGTCGTACTCACCCGTGAGCAGAGTGCCGAGGCGGGTCTCCTCGAGCTTTTTTTCAAACCCGGAGTATTCGCTCTGGAGCTCCGGCAGCATGGAGTCGTCGTCCTCCTCGATAGCCATCTCGCACAGCGTCATCAGATCGTCCCAGCCGGAGCAGAGCTTATCGTAATTCTCCACCTTGCTTTTAAGCTGCTTGAGCCGCTTCTGCACCTTCTGCGAATTTTCGACATCGTTCCAGAAGCCGTCGAGTGCGCTCTGACCCTCCAGCTCCTCGATCTCCTTTTCGGCAGCCTCAAGATGCAGCGCCTCGCGCAGGGAGTCAAGCGTCGGCTTCAAGCCGTTCAATTTTCCTTTATACTCTTCAAACTCTATCATTTTATCATTCCTTAGCCAAAATTGCTGTAATATTATACATTAATCCGCGCACATTGTAAACCGGAAACTGCGGTTTTATTTTGCGCGGTTCAAACGAGTCATGCTTGTTGCAAGCGGAGGGCATGTGTGATAAGATGTAGGCGAAAAAATATACGGGAGAGCGGATATGAGCGATAACAGCATAATCGTCATCGGCATTGCCGGCGGCACCGGCAGCGGCAAGACCACCATTACGAGAAAGATCATGCAGCATTTCGGCGGCAATGTCAGCGTCATTTACCACGATAACTACTACAAAGCCCACCACGGAATGAGCTATGAGGAACGCGCAAAGCTCAACTATGACCACCCCGACGCATTCGACACCGAGCTCCTCATCAGGGATCTGAAGAAGCTGCGCGCAGGCGAGACCATCCACAGTCCTACATACGACTATACCATCCACGACCGCGCCGAAAAGACCGTGACGGTCAAGCCCTCGCGCGTTATCATCGTCGAAGGGCTGCTGATATTTCAGAGTCCGGAGCTGTGCGATCTGATGGACATAAAGATATTCGTTGACACGGATGCCGATGTGCGCATACTCAGGCGCATCGTGCGCGATGTGCGCGACCGCGGCCGCAGCCTGGAGAGCGTTGTCAACCAGTATCTGAACACCGTCAAGCCCATGCATGAGCAGTTTGTCGAGCCGAGCAAGCGCAAGGCGGATATAATCATCCCCGAGGGTGGGCACAATCAGGTAGCGCTGGATATGGTGCTCGAGCGCGTGCGCGCACATCTTGCAAAGAATTAGGTTGGGAGAGGGACATGGCAAAGCTATATTTCAAATACGGCGCAATGGGCTCGTCCAAATCGGCTCAGGCGCTGATAACGCAGTTCAACTATGAGGAGCTTGGCATGAGCGTATGGCTTATAAAGCCGAGCACCGACACCCGCGACGGTGCGGACATCGTTCAGAGCCGCATCGGTCTGAAGCGCTCCGCGCAGGTGATAACGCCGGAGCAGGATATAATCGAGGCATATAAAAGCGCGGGAAGGCACGATGTGATCATAGCCGATGAGGCGCAGTTTTTCACGCCCGAGCAGATAGAGCAGCTCCGCACGCTCGTCGATGATGAGGATCTGCCGGTGCTGTGCTTCGGGCTGCGCACCGATTTTCTCACTCACTTTTTCCCCGGCTCGCGCAGGCTCATGGAGCTTGCCGACTCCATCACCGAGATAAAAACCGTCTGCGCCTGCGGCAGAAAGGCTACCGTCAATGCGCGTATCGACGCCGGCGGCCGCGTTATCACCCACGGCGATCAGGTATTTCTCGGCGGCAACGACAGCTATGTGGCAATGTGCCACAAGTGCTGGATGAAGAAGATCGGCAACGGCTGATCGAGGTAAGAGCACACCGCGGCATAAGCCGTATAAAAGGCAAAACACCGGAAGCAAAAACTTCCGGTGTTTTACATTTCGCCTTATTTAAGCATCAGGGAACGATGGTGCCCTTGATCGCACCGAGGTAGCCCTTGAGTCCGTTGACGAAGGTCTTGGGAGTGTTGATTATACCCTCAACATCGCCGTTGTCATACGCCTGACCGATGTTCTCAAGCATATCAACGAAGTCGCCGGTGGCACCCTCTATACCTGCCTCGACATTGTCGCCGTAATTCCAGATGTACTCAATGGCTTCGGCATCAACGCCGATCTTCTCGCTCACGCCGGTCTTTACCGCGTCAAGCTTAGCAGAGACCGTGTCGTGGGTCTTCTCGACCATGGCAGCCACACTGCCTGCATCCGCTGCGGCATCGGCACTGCCGATAGGTGCAAACGCAAAAGCAAAAAGCACCGCCGCAGCCAGGAATGCCACTGCCGTGATGATAATGTTTCTATTGCGGGTCCTTGTCATAAATGCTCCTCCTTTTTACCGCTTTTTGTTCAAAAATATACTTTTGCGGCCTGTTTATATAGATTAAAGCATATCACAGAGTATTTTGCAAGGTTTTTTTGTTGATTTTATTAAAAATTTTCCACAGAGGCAGTTTTTGTCCCAGCAGGAACGCTGCTTCTCCGAAAAATATCCCGCCGAAAACATCGACGACGACATGCTGCTTTACAAACAGCGTTGACAAAAACACCAGCACCGCGAAAACGCCGCAGAACACGCGCGTGCCCTTGCTCACGCGGCAGCACAGCGACTGGCGGAACGCCATATAGGCGAACAGGCAGTGCATTGACGGAAAGCAGTTTGTCGGAGTATCCGTGGTGTATATCAGCGCAAGTGCCCACGAAAACACATCGTCCGCAACGATCTCCGGACGCACGACACGGCTCGGCAGACCAATGAAAAATGCACAGCAGATGATCTCTGCGGCAACAATGCCCGCAAACATCTTATAGCATTCTTCGCGCTCGGCGCGCATTATCATGAAAAGCCCCATGCCCCAAAGGAAAAATGCCAGCACATATATGACCACCCACTCCGGCACGAGCGGTATCCGTGCGTCAATGGGCAGTGTGACATCCGTCGCGGGAAGCCCGTTCGTTATAATCTTCGTTATGCCCCACACCAGTGCGTGCATAACAAGAATGCTCAACAGGGGCAGGTACGAATAGGTGGGAAAAGTATCTTTTATAAACTGCTTCAGCTTCATATGGCTCCTCCAACTGTGTGGCTTGGCGTAGTACAGTAATATAGTCCATGTCGGAGCATTTGTCAATACTCCGACACTTTACAAGGCAGGAAAATCGGTATATAATCTTGGAGCTGCGGAGGATAATGATTTGAATATAAGTGTGAGGGCGTTTGAAACGCTTGATTCGACAAATAACGAGCTCAAGAAGCTCGCGGCGGCGGGTGCGCCGGAGGGCACGGTGGTCATAGCAAACGAGCAGACCTCCGGCCGCGGCAGACTCGGCAGGAGCTTTGCTTCGGCTGCCGGCGCGGGTATATATATGTCACTGCTGCTGCGTCCCGACGGCGGAGCCGACAGTGCCGTCAGTCTTACGGCGGTGTGTGCCGTGGCGGTCAGCCGCGCGATAGAAAAAGTCTGCGGAGTGCCGGTGGGCATAAAGTGGATAAACGACCTGTACCTAAGCGGCAGGAAGATATGCGGCATACTGTGCGAGAGCGCGGTAAAGCAGGACGGCTGCCTGTACACCGTCGCGGGCATCGGGCTGAATGTCACGACCCGCATTGAGGATTTTCCTCCCGAGCTGCGCGATAAAGCCGGCTCACTGTACACGCAGACCGGCATGACATTTGAGCGAGGCGCGCTCATAGCCGCGATACTCGCCGAGCTCGACGGGCTGTACGCTCAATGGCAGACGGAGCCCGGCGTGTGCCTGAAGGAATACAGAAAACGCTGCATCGCACTCGGCGCGCCCGTCACGGTGATATCACCCGAGGGCGAATACGAGGCGGCGGCGGAGGATATAAGCCCCGATTACGGACTGGTCGTGCGCCTGCATGACGGCAAACGCAGAACACTGCACAGCGGTGAAATAAGCATACGGAGGTAGCATATGAAAAAGCAGACCGCATACATTTTTATAGCGATAGTCATTGTTTTGATAATGATAGCGGGAGTTATATTATGGCTCACCGGAGACATAGGCGGCAGCAATCGTCCCGAGACGACCGCCTCACCTGCGGAGGAGAGCGCGCCGGCAGTGCCCGACGAGACTCCGTCTCCCACGCCCAGCGCACCTCCCTCGGCATCGCCGAAGCCCACTCCCACTCCGGAGCCCGCTCCCGTACAGCCCTCGGGCGAGACGGTCGGCAGCGGCTCTTTTGACTCGGACACCGGTGTCGGTCTCAATACCCACACCGTATGGACGGTGACCCGTGCGTCCGACGGAGGCTATGAGCTGAGCCTGAGCGTCTATGCGCGTTCCTACACTCTGGGCATAGGTCAGCGCAGCATAACAATAAGCGTTGGCGGCTCGGCATCAACGGCGCTGACGCGTGCATTCGATGTCGATTCGCCCAACTCGCAGACCGAAACGCTTATCTATACCGGCACCGTGCCCGTTGACGCGGGCAGCGTGAGCGTAAGCATAGATTGGAACTATAAGGGACAGTACAGCGGTCAGGATCTCGATGTCATAAGCTCACAGACGACCGTGCAGATCGGCTGAGCCGTCGGCGTCAGCCGAACAATCAAGAAGCAATATGGAGGCGCCGATAAGAGCATGAAGAAGATCGGAACCGTCAATTTAGGGCTGGCATTTGCCGGCTGCTTTCTCGGAGCCGGGTATGTGTCCGGTCAGGAGCTGTGGCAGTTCTTCGGCGCATTCGGCACAAAGGGCGCAGCAGGACTGCTGACTGCGATCCTGCTGCTGATCGCCGTAGGCATAATCATGATCCTGCTGGGCAGACTCACGGGTCTCAGCGAGGTAGATAAGCTCGTTGTACAAAAGGACATTCCGCCGCTGCGCATCGCCGTAACGGTGCTGGAGCTGCTGTTTTTGTTCGGTGTCGGCACGATAATGAGCGCCGGTGTCGGCGCGCTGCTCAACCGCCTTGTCGGACTGCCTGTATATATCGGCTCGGGACTGTTCGTCGCGCTCGTCGCCGCAGTATCGCTCGCCGGACTGTCGGGCATGGTCTCTGCATTTTCGGCAACGGTTCCGGTGCTCGCGGCGGTAACGCTCGTGTTCGGCATAGTCAGCGTCGGCAAGCACGGTATCGTGATACCGGAGGCATCGTCCTCCGGTAATCCTCTTATGCGTTCGTGGCTCATCGCGGCGGTGAGCTTTGCCTGCTACAATGTGTTCGGCAGCATCGCCATGATCGCGCCTCTCGGCAAATTCGTCAAGGGTGAAAGGTCTGCCGCCTGCGGTATCGCGCTGGGTGCGGGGCTGCTGCTCGTTATCGCAATGAGCGTTCTCGCCTCGGTCAGCGCGGCTCCCGAAGCCCGCTCCGCACAGCTTCCCATGCTTGAGATAGCGCAGGGCATGAGCCCCGCGTGGGGCTATATCTATGGTGTTCTGCTGCTGCTTGCAATGTTCGGCACGGCACTGTCGAGCCTTGTGGCATTCACGGCTATGCTCGGCGCAAAGTTCAGGATCGTGGACCGCCATCGCGTATCGTTCACTGCGGTGTGCGCCGTTTGCATGTTCCTCGGCAGTCTGTTCGGCTTCGGAGAGCTCATAAGCATCGTATACCCGCTGTTCGGATATTGCAGCAGCGTGTTCATCGTGCTCATGGCGGTGCATTATTTCCGCGTACGCAAAGCCTTGAAAGCATAGCAATAGTAACTATTGCAAATAAAAAAACTATTTTTCTAATTATATTTTAATATATGTCCCTTATCCTTGTATACAGAGACTCAGGGCTCAAATAATACAAGGAGGACGATAAAATGAACATCTGGGACATCATTCTGGACATTCTGGACAAGGCTGATGCTGACGAGGCAGCAAAGATAGCGATCGGAGCTATCAAGCAGTTCTTTGCAGGACTTAAGTAATAACGAATAATAACGAAAACCGGAAGGCTGAGCCTTCCGGTTTTTCAGCATCTTTTATCGCGGAAAACGATCCCTCAGTCAGCCTGCGGCTGACAGCTCCCTTTGCGCAGGGGAGCCAAGGGTGGTGCGCCGTTTCATTAGGCAAACTCATGGGGTGCGCTGCCTCCCTTGTGCAAAGGGAGGTGGGTCGGCGTTAGCCGAGCCGGAGGGATTGTGCCGCCCGCCGCGGCGGAGGTCCTATTCCGGCGACAGAGCGTATGTGCTCAGGTCTATGCGGAGCTCCGTACCGCTGCCGGGCTCAGACACCGCACTTATGCCGTGACCGAGCTTGCAGCATATACTGCGGCACAGGTACAGCCCCAGACCGCTCGCATGCTTGTCGATCCTGCCGTTATAGCCGGTGTAGCCCTTTTCAAATATCCGCGGCAGGTCCTCGGGCGCGATGCCGATCCCGGTATCACGGATGCACAGTGTTTTCGGCTGCGCCATGTATATCCTGACGCTTCCGGCTTTCGTATACTTCAGCGCATTCGACAGCACCTGCTCAATGACAAATGCAAGCCACTTCTCATCGCTTATAACACGCGCATCCGTCGGCACGAGCTCAAGACTTATGTGCCTGCCGATAAAATCTCCGGCGAATTTCTTCACCGACTGCCGGATGAGCGGATCAAGCTCCAGCTCGTGTATTACATAGTCGGTGCTTTCCGAGCCTAAGCGCAGATATGCTATGACCATGTCAACATACTGCTCTATGCGAAAAAGATCGGATCTCAGCCTGCGCGACTGCGGCGAATCCTCATTCTGAAGCGTAAGGCGCATGGACGCAATAGGCGTTTTTATCTGGTGCACCCAGACGGTGTAATAGTCCATTGCCTCACCCATGGTGCGCTGTGCATCGCTCTGTATTCTCGCACGGCTCTCGGCAAGCAGAGCGATTATGCGGCGATAATCGGCATCGTCTATGCTCCGCTCCGCCGGCAGCAGTCTCTCCTCTGCGGCGGTGAGCTCGTTGAGCGCCGAAAACTCCGCATGGCGCTCTGCCGCACGGATATAGCCGGCAATGATGAACACTGCGCCGAGCACGGCGCACAGCCCGACGGGGTACAGGACTGCCTGCACCGGCAGCTTATACAGTGCAAAGCTCACGGTCAGCAGCACCGAAAACAGCACAAACAGCGCAATGGTGCGGATATGCTCGCCCAAATACGAAAAAAACAGCTTCATTTTTCACTCCACAATATAGCCCACGCCGAATTTAGTCGTGATAAAATCCTCAAGATGCGCTGCGGCAAGTTTTTTGCGCAGTCTGCCGACGTTGACCGTCAGCGTGTTTTCGTCCACAAAGCTGTCGGTCTCCCACAGCTTTTCCATAAGCTTTTCGCGGGAGACCACCTTGCCGCGCTCACGCATAAGGCACAGCAGGATGCGGTACTCGTTTTTTGTCAGCGGTATGTGCTCGCCGTTATAGGTCAGCGAGCTGCTGCCCGTGTCGAGCATGGCGCCGCGGCACTCTATTATGGGCGCGTCGGGCGAAAAATCGTAGCTGCGGCGCAGCATCGCCTGTATCTTTGCCATCAGCACGCCGCCGTCGAACGGCTTTGCGATAAAGTCGTCGGCTCCCATACTCATCGCCATGATAATACTCATGTTATCCGCCGCCGAGGATATGAAAATTATCGGCACCTTGCTCACCTTGCGTATCTCACCGCACCAGTGATAGCCGTTATAAAAAGGCAGCGTTATATCCAGCAGCACCAGATGCGGCCGGTACTGCGCAAATTCGCTCATGACATCGCGGACATCCGAGGCGATGCGCGCTTCAAGCCCCCATGACTCTGCCTGCTGCTTTATTGCCTCGGCTATGCCGCAGTCATCCTCGACGATGAAGATGCGGTACATATATCATTCCTCCGTGCCGTCCAGAAGCTCGGCTGCTATCTCGGCGGCATCCTCGACGCAGCCCCTGCACTGGCGCAGAACGACGCCGGTGTCTCTGCCCTTGAGCTCGCGGCAGAATACCGAGCCGTTTTTCGCCTCAAACCTGCGCAGCAGCTCCGCTGCCTTGTCCGCCGCCGCACCGCCGAGTGCTGCGGGATCGTCCTCGCGCATATCGCCAAGCTGCATATTCATTGCCGCGACCGCACCCATAAGCGCGCCGCAGTATTTGTAAGCTCCGCCGCCGTAGCGCCGCGTGAGCGCCATCATGGTCTGCTCGTCCGCACCCGCTTTATCGCAGAACGCACAGCCTACCGCCTGCGCGCAGTTGCAGCCGGAGCCGTGATACCGTGCGGCAAGTTCTTTCCTGCTCATAATTTTATCTCCTTATCATGTTCTTGCATCCGTCCGGCTTTCTCCCGAGAGGAAGCCGGCGGTGTAAGCTTTCCGTTCATTTTATTCTACATCATGTGCCTGATGCTGTCAAAGAATTTGCATGGCGGTTCGGTTCGTCTTGACACATTGCCCTCGGCATAATATACTGGATGAAATGATAAAAGATAAACGAACTAATATATTTCTAACAAAAATGGGAGGGGAAAATGAAAGACCTGAAGCATCTGATCTACTTTGAGCATCTGCTCGACGAGGCGGCAAATGAGCTTGTCATGCAGGCGGTGTCCGAGGGCAGGCATGCGGTGGGCTACACCTGCTATCACATGCCCGAGGTGCTGCTGAACCTCGACAACTGCTTTTCGGTGCGTATGCGCGCACCGCGCACCGGCTCGCTGGAGATCTCGACCTATTACATGACAAACTACCTGTGCGGCTATTCCAAGGCACTGGTGGAGCGCGGCATCGAGGGCGGGTATAACTTCCTGTCCGCGCTTGCGGGCGGAGAGACCTGCACGGAGATGAACCGCACTCTCGAGCATTTTGAGCTCCTGCAGCTGGTTAAAAACGACAAGTTTTTCGTGTCATTTATTGATGTGCCGTTCAAGGTCACGCCTCACGGCATAAAGCACTACAGAAACCAGCTCCAGAAGAAGGTGCTCGAGCCCCTGCATGAGCGCTACGGCACCGATATTTCCGACGGGGCGATACGCAAAGCGGTCGCAGAGCACAACGAGGTCTGCCGCATTCTCACCGAGATAGGCGATTTCCGCAAGCTCCCGAATCCGCCGATAACCGGCTATGAGTACCATGTGCTGTGCCTTGTATCGTACTGCTGTCCGAAAAATCTCATCGTCGGCAAGCTGCGCGAGACGCTCGAGGAGGTAAAAAAGCGCAGGAGCGACGAAAAGCCCGCTCACCGCGCCCGCGTGGTCGTAGTCGGCAGCGAGATCGACGATCTCGACTTCACGCGCACCGTCGAGCAGTCGGGCGCGCTCATCGTCGCCGACCGTTTCTGCTTCGGCGCGTTCCCCGGCAGGCAGGAGATCATCTTAAACGACTCCGAGCCCGCGCTCGACCAAGTCTGCCGCATTTATCAGGAAACGAGCCAGTGCCCGCGCTATATGTCGCAGGACAAGGTGCATGACCGCTATGACTTTGTCGATAAGCTTGCCAAGGAATATAACGCTCAGGGCATTATTTACGAGCAGATGAAGTTCTGCGAATTCTGGGGCTATGAGAGAGCGCTTGCGTCGCATGTTATGACCGAGCTCTACGATTACCCCACGGTGTGCGTTGACAGAGAGTACACCGGCAATGCCTCCGGTCAGCTCCGCACACGCGTTCAGGCGTTTGTGGAGAGTCTGGAAATAAAGCAGATAAACAAGGGAGGGCGCTGATATGGCAGTTAAACCGAGAAACCTTGGACTTACATATATCGACAAGACCGGCGTTCGTCGCTGGCGCGAATGGCGCGGAATAAAGGACACACTCATTGACTACGGCTGGTGGTGCGTCATGTGGAAGGACATGATAAAGTTTGTCCTCCAGTCACCTCTGCAGGTCGTCAAGGGCATTTGGCGCTACCGCTGGATGCTGACCTATCTCACGCTGCCGCAGTTTATCGACCGTCAGCTCGAGGGCATGCGCGGCGTGCAGCTCAAGGCAGGTCATCTCCTGTATGACATAATCATAAAGCATACCATCGACATCATAGCCATGAGCTTCAACGCCGACCTGAACATCGGCGGCAAAAAGTCGCTCGCAGACCGCATCGTATGCTTTGACGAGCTCGTCCCGACCGAGCTCATGGCAGGCTTCCCGAACCTTATCGGCATTCCGGTGCAGACGATACCCATCTTTCTGTCATCCATGATAAATCAGCAGCTTCCGCCGGTGTATCTCGACGCTATCGAGAACTTCGGCGTGCCCGCCGATGTATGTCCCCTTCCCTCCGCCGAGGCCGGCGTTGCCGCCGAGGGCGATTTCCCCATATTCGGAAAGTGCTTCATCGCCTGCAACATGCCGTGCGACGGCTCGATAATGACCACCTCGTTCCAGGACCGCTATTTCAAGCTCCCGACCTACTGCCTCGGCGTTCCGCTGCGGTATAACGACGATGTCGATGCGCAGGAATACGCCGTTGAGGAGCTGCGCGGCTGCATAGCGTTCATTGAGGAGCACACGGGCGAAAAGTTCGACTGGGATGCTTTTGCAAAGGCGCTGGAAAGCTATAACGAGGTTACGCGCTTCCACCTCGACCTTTGGGAGATAAACCGCACCGACTATCCGCAGGTGACCGGCGCTACGCCGTGGCTGTACCGCATGTACAGCTATCATCTGCACGGCGGCATGGACGAGCGCTTCAACAGAACCGATAAAAAGGTCCACAGGCTCATGACCGCAGCCTACGAAAAGCGTCTGCCGTGCTCGCTTGAAATGCGTCACAAGGCACTCGTGTGGTCATGTCCCGCAAACTACTACACAAACTTTGCAAACTGGCTCGAGCAGTGCTGGGGAATAGTGTCCGTAATGGATATGGAAACTCACATCTCGCAGGTCATAATCGACACCTCCACGCCGGAGTCGATGCTCCGCGGCGTTGCACTGACCTACCAGCGTGCGACCATGCGCAAGCACACCAAGGGCGGCTTCCGCAACGCGGTTGACGAGATGTGGCGCGTGGCAGAGGAGTACGGCGTCGACACCATCATCATGTACGACCAGATCTCCTGCAAGGGCATGGACGGGCTCCAGGGTATCTTCGACGAGCAGGCACGCGAGCGCAGCATAAACTTCATCTGGGTGCAGCAGGATCTCATGGACCCGCGCACCATCTCCCGCCGTGACATGCGCAATCAGGTAAATCAGTACATGACGAGTGTTCTGCGCGAGGAGCCGATCGACCCCACTCTCGTGGATTTCGACGACTGCGACGCTTTTTAAATGCGTTCGTCTGCACCCGCGGATACGGGCATTTCGGCGTCCCGACCGGTGGGTGCGGGCAAAGCCGGAGCGCTCCCGCGTCCCGTCGGTGCGCCTGACTAATGAAAGGTATAGTAAAAGGCTCCCGTTTTCGGTTTGCGAAAACGGGAGCTTTCTAACGGATCAACAGACTCGGCCGGGTCCGGACACGGACTCGGTTTTCGTCATTCCCTATATTCATTTATTATCTCGTCAACGGCGTCTGCAGGTCTTGCGCTGTCCTTCGGACGGCGGGTCGGTGCCTGAAGCGTAGGCTCGGGGCTGTCCTCGGCATTGCCGGCTTCAATAACGACATCCGTCTCCGGTTCAGCCTCGGGCGCGGGCTTTTTGACCGGCTTCGGCTTAGGCAGCTCCTCGGGCAGGCAGCGGTTTTTGATGATGAGCCAGCCCTCTATCAGCAGCATTCCCGCCGTACCTACAAGGATGAGCTCAAGTCCCATATACCTGCTGTCGGCAAGTGTGGTTATGCACATGAACGCCGCGAGCTGGCACATATAGCACGCCTTACGCGGAGCGCTTCTGCCGAACGCGTATCCGGCGGTGCGCATGAGCGCGAGGATGATGCTGCACACGGCGAGGATCTCTATCGCGTAGCTCCAGAGGTTTGGGTTATTCGCGTTCGCGCGGTAGCACACGATGAGCCAGATGCAGTACATTATAACGGGTATCGCCATGAAAATGCTGACGAGCCCCGGCGAATAATGCTTGCGCGAGGCGTTGCAGACAAGCGGAAAGCTCAGCCCGCTGAGTATCGCAAGCGCGGCCAGCAGCGCATAAAGACTGCGCTGGGCATCCAGCGAGGAGTTCACGATCGTCATTATGCCGCCGATAACGGTAACTGCCGCAATGATATATGCCGCGATGATATACACTATCGAAATGCCGCGAAGCGCCTCGCTCATGCCGGTGGGATAGACCTTGCCGTCCTTATCCATCGCCCTTGTGCGCAGCCAGAGCACAACGACGGCGGCGGCGATGATGAGCGGCAGAATGATATTGAGCACGCTTGGGTTTATAAGACCGGTCTCGGAATCGCGCGCCACCTGCATTTGCAGCCAGCGGAAAAATGCGCCGAATGCGCCGAGGGCACACACATAGCACGAGGCGACCAGCGAGTCACTGGCGTTTTTGTTATTTTTAAGCATAGCACCTGTCCTGAAAAAATAGAATTACCTTAGGTCAAGCATCTTTGACCTGCCTATTGATTTTATACTTATTTAGGCTGACAGTCAAGATGGAAGGGTGATGCCTTGATGAAAAGAATATTTGCCGCGGCGGTTTTGATGACGGTAATGGTGCTGCTACTGCCGCGTTTGTCGGACACCGCAGCGCTCCGCACGCCTGCCGCGACGGATGCAGGGAGCGCCGCACCGGACAAGACCGCCGCACCGCTGCAGGCCGATGCCGGGCGCAGCATAAGGCTGCTTGACGGCAGCCGGGTGAGTGAGATAAGCGTTTACGACTATCTTTCGGGCGTTGTCGCGGCGGAGATGCCGGTGTCGTTCGAGCCGGAGGCGCTCAAGGCGCAGTCGGTGGCCGCACGCAGCTATCTTCAGCGTGCCATCGCCTCTCCGAAGCACGACGGAGCCGATATCTGCGCCGATCCGGGCTGCTGTCAGGCATACCTCTCCGAGGACGAGCTTCGCGCAAACTGGGGCGAAAGCTATGAGACATATATGGAGAAGATCCGCAGCGCGGTGACCGCAACCGACGGCGAGTACCTCAGCTATGACGGTCAGCCCGTAATGGCGGCGTTCCACTCCTCCTCCGACGGCGAGACCGAGGACAGCTCGGCGATCTGGTCGGAGGTCCCGTACCTTGTGAGCGTGTCCTCGCCCGAGACCGCCGAAACGGTGCCGGATTTTGTGAGCAGCGTTGAATGTGCGGACATTGATTTCCGCGACACGATACTGTACCTCAAGCCGGAGGCGGACATGACCGGCGATGCGGGCAGCTGGGTCGGTGAGATAAGGCGCAGTGCGTCCGGCCGCATCGCAGCAGTGACGGTCGGCGGAGTTGAATTTACCGGCGGTGAGCTGCGCAGTCTGTTCAAGCTGCGCTCGACCGATTTTGACCTCTCCCACGCCGGAGGCAAATTCGTGTTCACCGTCCGCGGCTACGGTCACGGCGTCGGCATGAGCCAGTACGGTGCCGATACCATGGCAAGGCAGGGCAGCTCATACAGTGAGATACTCAGCCATTACTATCCCGGCACAACATTGGTGAGAAAAGAATAATGGCTTCCTTTTCCTGCCGTTTCGCCGTTTTTTGGTTTGCATCCGTTCACAGTTTATGTTATCCTTTTTACTGGTTGGGTATATTTGAGTGTATTAAGTATATACAGATGACAGGGAGTTGAAATGATGGATTGCAAGCAGTTTGAAAAGATTCGCAGTGAAAATCCGTTCATGCCGCTCAACGATGTGGTGCATGAGCTCATATTACAGGAAATAATCAGCTTCTCGCTGCTTCCGGGCAGCCGCGTCAGCGAAAGCAGCATCGCACAGGAGCTCGGCATAAGCCGTTCGCCGGTCAAGGCGGCGCTTGAAAAGCTGGCGTCAAATAATTATATAAGAATACAGAACAGCCGCTATTATGTGGCCGAGTTCGACAAAAAGGAATACGACGAGATCTGCGATTTTACGCAGATGATAGAGTCGTATGCCGCCGGTGAAGCCGCTCTGAACATAAGCCCCGAGCAGCTCGACGAGCTGTATGCGATGGCGCACAATCTTCAGGCCACCTATGACGAGGCGTTCCATAAGGGCAGGGACTTTGTGTTCAAAAAGCTTCTTGAGCAGGAGATCGCGTTTCATTTCGGCGTTGTAAAGGCATCGGGAAACAGCCTGATAACCGATATTTACGATCAGATGAAGTACCGGCTGTTCCGCTGCCGCAGCTACCTGCTGTTCTCGCGTCCGGAGGGCTTTTACGACACCATCGACACCGACCATGTGTTTCTCTGTGACATTCTCAAGTTCGGCGACAGAGACATGGCAGCCGCCGCGATACGCCGCCACCTCGGAGTCTCCCGCTCCGGCATCGAGAGATATAATCTGCTCGATCTGCAAAAAAAGTAATATACGGTCTCTTTTTATGGGTTCTATAACAGATGAAGGCAGCCATCCCCGCGGGATGAGCTTTGTCCGGCATTTATTATAGAACCTTTTTGTCGAAACAGCTAAAATTCTTGCAATAAGGTGAATTTGCAGTTATAATATTTTATACACATTTTCCGCAGAATTTATAAAGAAAGTAGGTGGCGGCATGGAGAACGCTCCTGAGTATGTGATCGAAATGCTTCACATCACCAAGGAGTTTCCCGGCATCAGAGCTAACGACGATATCACGCTGCAGCTTCGCAGGGGCGAGATACACGCGCTGCTCGGAGAAAACGGCGCGGGTAAATCGACGCTGATGTCGGTGCTCTTCGGAATGTATCAGCCGGAAGAGGGAGAGATCCGCAAAAACGGTGAACCGGTCAAAATAAATGACCCGAACGATGCAACGGCGCTGGGCATCGGCATGGTACACCAGCATTTTAAGCTTGTTGATGTTTTCACCGTGCTCGACAACATAATTCTCGGCGCGGAAACAACGAAGCTTGGCTTTATCCGGCGCAAGGAGGCGCGAAAAAAGGTCGAGGAGCTCTCCGAGCGTTACGGGCTCAAGGTCGATCTCGACGCAAAGGTAGAGGATATATCCGTCGGTATGCAGCAGCGCGTTGAGATACTCAAGATGCTCTACCGCGACAACGAGATCCTTATCTTTGACGAGCCTACCGCAGTACTCACTCCGCAGGAAATAGACGAGCTTATGAACACGATGCGCGAGTTCGCCAAGGAGGGCAAAAGCATCCTGTTCATCTCGCACAAGCTCAACGAGATCATGGCCGTTGCCGACCGCTGCACAGTTCTGCGCAAGGGCAAGTGCATCGGCACGGTCAACACCTCCGACACGAACAAGCAGGAGCTGTCGACCATGATGGTCGGCAGACCCGTCCAGCTCGAGGTCTCAAAGGCCCCCGCAAAGCCCGGCGAGGCAATACTCTCCGTCAGGGATCTCTCGGTTCGCTCAAAGCTGCATAAGGGTGATGCCGTTAAGGGCGTTTCCTTCGATGTGCGCGCAGGCGAGATCGTCTGCATCGCAGGTATCGACGGCAACGGTCAGACCGAGCTTGTCTACGGCATAACCGGTCTTGAAAAGACCTCCGGCGGCAGCATAACGCTGTGCGGAAAGAATATAACGAAGTCGAGCATCCATAACAAGAGCGCCGCCGGCATGAGCCACATCCCCGAGGACAGGCATAAGCACGGTCTTATCCTCGACTTCACGCTTGAGCAGAACATGGTGCTCCAGCGCTTTAAGGAAAAGCAGTTCCAGAATCACGGCTTTATAAGACGCGAGGCGGTGCGCGAGTACGCCGAGGGGCTCATCGAGCAGTTTGATGTCCGTTCCGGTCAGGGTGCGGTCACAACGGTCCGCAGCATGTCCGGCGGAAACCAGCAGAAGGCGATGATAGCGCGCGAGGTCGACCGCAACAAGCCTCTCCTTATCGCGGTACAGCCGACCCGCGGTCTGGATGTCGGCGCTATCGAGTATATCCACAGTCAGATAGTCGCACAGCGCGACTCGGGCAAGGCGGTGCTTCTCGTATCGCTTGAGCTCGATGAGGTCATGAGTCTGTCCGACCGCATCCTTGTCATGTACGAGGGCGAGATAGTCGGGCACCTTGACCCGAAAAAGACCAATCTTCAGGAGCTCGGACTTTATATGTCCGGTGCCAAGAGAGACAGCGGGGAGGGTGAGCAGTAATGAAGGAAAACAGACTGAAGACCCTTTATGAGAAGGAAGACACGAAAAAGGTCCTTGCCTCGCTGCTTTCGATAATCATCGGACTGTTCGTCGGCAGCATCATCGTTGCCATCGTCGGCTTCAGCAAGGCGGACATGGGCAGCAAAAGCGTGTGGGACGGCATACGGCTCATATTTGCCGGTTTGTTCAGCACGGGACGCGATGCGAGCGGTGCCCTGACATGGGGCTTTAACCCGACGAGCTTCGGCAACATGCTCTTCAGAGCGACTCCGCTGGTCATGACCGGTCTGTCCGTTGCCGTTGCGTTCAAAACCGGACTGTTCAACATCGGCGCTCCCGGTCAGTACCTCATGGGTACCATGGTAACGCTTATGCTCGCACTGGGCATACCCTCCGAGGTCGTGCACCCGGTGCTCATCTGGTTCATTGCCTTCATAGGCGGTATGCTCGCCGGCGCGGTCTGGGGCTCGATACCGGGGCTCGTAAAGGCATACCTCAACATAAACGAGGTCCTGGCGTGCATCATGACTAACTGGATAGCCGCAAATGTCGTAACATGGCTGTTCGATATCAGCAACTTCAAGAATGTCACCGAGAACACCAAGGCCAGCGAGATCTATAAAACGACCTTCAACGGCGTTGCAACATCAAAGATGGGGCTGGATCAGCTGTTCCCCGGCTCGCAGGTAAACGGCGGCATCATAGTTGCCATTATACTTGCGATAATCGTCTTTATCATAATGAACAAGACCACTCTCGGCTACCAGCTCAAGGCCTGCGGCTCGAACCGCCACTGTGCCCGATATGCGGGCATAAAGGACAAGCGCAACATCGTGCTTTCCATGGCTATATCCGGTTCGCTTGCCGCTGCCGGCGGCTCACTGTACTACCTGTCGGGCAACACGGAGTTTTACTGGTCGACATATCAGTCGCTCCCTGCCGAGGGCTTTAACGGCATCGCGGTCGCGCTGCTTGCCGCCAACAACCCCATAGCCGTCATATTCACGGCAATATTCATGTCAATGCTTGATATTGCAGGTCTGCAGCTTACAAACCTCACGGCATACAATGAGTACATAACCGATGTTATCATCGCCGCCATCGTTTACCTGAGCGCATTCTCATTGGTCATAAGAATGCTGCTCGACGGGAAGAAAAAGCACAGGCAGCACGGCGACGACGGCAAAGCGGATACGGCCGCCGGAGGTGTCTCGGAGCCCGCATCACCGTCGGAGGAAACGGTCACGGAACCTGATACTGCCACGGAAGGAGGCGAGCAGGCATGATATTTCTTATCCAGCAGACCCTGCTTTATGCGGTCCCGCTTATGATCGTTGCACTCGCGGGCTGCTTCTCGGAGCGAAGCGGTATCATAAACCTCGCGCTTGAAGGTATCATGATATTCGGTGCCTTCGCCGGTGTTCTGTTTGTCCGTGAGATGCAGGGCAACGAGGTCTATACCGCGGCAAAGGCTGCCGGTGATTGGGTAACGCTTCAGGGACTTGAGCTTCTGGCAATGCTCGTGGCGGCAATAATGGGCGCGCTGTTTTCACTGCTGCTCAGCTTTGCCTCGATAAATCTGCGTGCCGATCAGACGATCGGCGGCACGGCGCTGAACCTTTTGGCTCCCGCACTCGTTCTGTTTTTCATCCGCATAATCGCAAACCAGAACACTCTTCAGATGGCCACCGGCGGTGCCGGAAGCTGGTTCATGCTCAAAAAATCAACATTCGGAGTCGACAAGGCGGTCGAGTGGAGCTTCCTGAAGGAGATCCTTCTCAACAAGGCTTATCTTGCGACATATGTATGCATACTGCTGTTTATCATACTGTCGATCATCCTTTACAAGACCAAGTTCGGTCTGCGCCTGCGTTCGTGCGGCGAAAATCCTCAGGCTGCCAACTCGCTCGGCATAAATGTATACCATATGCGCTATGCCGGCACGACCATCTCCGGCGCTCTGGCCGGTATGGGCGGCTTTGTGTACGCACTGACCACGGCTAACTGCTCGTCTAACGGCGATGTCGCCGGCTTCGGCTTCCTCGCTCTGGCGGTCATGATCTTCGGTAACTGGAAGCCTCTGAACATCGCAATGGCATCGCTGCTGTTCGGTCTGTTCAAGTGTATCGCCGCGGCATACACCAGCATTGATATAAACGGCGACGGTGTATATGCTCTTGCCGAGCTCGGCATCAGCTCTCACCTGTACCGTATGCTGCCGTACATCATAACTCTGCTCGTGCTCGCGTTCACCTCCAAGAACTCGCGCGCTCCGAAGGCGGAGGGCATCCCCTACGAAAAGGGCATGCGATAACATATCACAGCGAAAAAATCCCGACCGCCGGTCGGGATTTTTCGTATTCTATTCGTTCTATTCGTCCTTCGGCGGGTATTTCTGAACGCCCCATATGCCGACGAGGACGACGACCATCGCGGCAAGCGACACGGCGCTCAGCCTTTCACCGAGGATAAATATACCCGCCGCCACCGATATAACGGTCGTGAGATTCTGAAAAATGATGACATTTGCCATCGGTGCGTGCGACACCGAGTAGTTAAACAGCGAGTACCCCGCGACCGACGCGCCCAGCGCGAGAAACAGCACCGCAAGCAGAAAACGCATATTCGCCGCCGGAGCCAGCAGAGCCGCACAGCTGCCGCCGCTTTCGATAAGTGCGAGAGTCGTGAAGAACACTGCGCCCATCAGCTGCATGAAGTAGGTCCGCTCGAACACGGAAAACCTGCCCGACAGACTGCATGACACAACGCTGTAGGCAGAGCCCGTCACGACGGCGAGGCACAAAAACGCAAAGCCCCTGAATGTTATCGAGCCGCCGCTGTTTTCGGCGAGAGTTATGATGATTATTCCTCCGATCGACAGCGTGCTGAAAAGCCACTGCTTTCTGCTCGGCCGCTCCCCGAGGAAAGCTGCCGCCATGATTATCGTGACGATGGGTATGACCGCTATCATGATGCCTGAAAATGCGGAGCTTGAGTATTTAAGCCCGTACTGCTCACCGATGAAATACAGGCAGGGCTCCATCGAGCCGAGCAGCAGCAGCGGCTTTATATTCTTGCCGCGCAGGCTGAGCTTCCTCCTGCCCAGCAGCACGGGGACGGTGAGCGCGAGCATCGCTATATCGAAGCGATAACTCATCAGGGCAAACGGCGATGCCGTCTCCTGCCCTATGCTCGACGCGAGAAAGCTCAGACCCCAGAACACCTGTGTGGCTATAGCTGCGGCAATGGCCTTCGGATAGCTCTTGTCCCTCATGCGGCGCTCCTTTGGACCTTCATGCCGTCGCTGAAGATGACTATGCTGCCTTCGGTGTCGGTGCGGTAAACGGTAATGTCGGCATCGCTCAGGCGCGAGAGCGTTTCCTCGTGCGGATGACCGTACTCGTTGCCCTTTTCGCAGGAGATAACGCCGATCTGCGGCTCGGCCTCGTACAGGAACTGATAGCAGCTCGAGCCGGACGAGCCGTGATGGGCGACCTTGAGAACATCGCACCTGACATCCGCACCGTCGGCTATAAGCTCCTTTTCCGCCGATGCCGTCATGTCGCCTGTGAACAGGAAGCTCGTATCACCGTATTCAAGGCGCATCACGAGGCTGTCGTCATTGAGGTTCTTGTGGTCCGAAAGCGGTCCGATAAACTCAAACTGCGCCTCGCCGAGGCGGTATTCCGCGCCCAGCTCCGGCACCTCAAGCGCGAGGTCTGCGTCGGCGACCGCCTGCACGAATATCTCGTACGACGCGGCGTCGCCCGCGTACGGCGAGGTGAACACCGTTTCCACCTCAAAGCTTTCGACTACCGCATCAAGTCCGCCGCAGTGGTCGGCATGACCGTGCGTGCACACAACATAGTCGAGCTTTTTTATTCCGAGGTCCTTTATGTATTCGACCACCGTATCCGACGCGGAGGGCTCGCCGGCATCTATGAGCATATACTCTCCGCCGCAGCATATAAGCTCCGAATCGCCCTGCCCGACATCTATGTAGTGGACATACAGCCCGTCCATCGGCACCGTGACCGTGCTGCCGGTCCTCTGTGATATGAGCACCGCCGCAGCAGCTATTATCACTATCACCAGCGCCGCGATCGGATATTTCCTTGCAAATTTGGTGAACTTATTTACATCGCTTTTTCTGATCTTCCTGCTCATGTTTTTTCTCCCGTTAATTTGATGCAGCATGAGGTATTTTCTCACAATCGCCCGAAAAATGCAATATAGTGCTTTTCAAATCGGCAATGATATTTTATAATGATTCATATTCCGAAAGCAAAGGATCTGATATCATGAAATATGTTCTCATCATAGGCGACGGCATGGCCGATAACCCCGTGCCGTCACTCGGCGGTCTCACGCCGCTTGAATACGCCGAAAAGCCGTTTATCGACGCTCTTGCCGCACGCGGCGAGGTCGGCAGCGTTTTGAATGTGCCGCACGGTCTGCCTGCGGGCAGCGACACCGCAATAATGTCCATTTTCGGCTGCGACCCCAACCTCTACTACACGGGCAGAGCCCCTCTCGAGGCTGCCGCGACCGGCATAAAGCTTGCCCCCGGCGATGTTGCATACCGCTGCAATATGGTCACCTACGAGCAGGGCTGCATGCCGTTTGCCGAAAAGCGTATTCTCTCGCACTCGGCGGGCTCCATAGACGGAGAAATGTCCGACGAGATAGTAACTGCGCTTTTCAGCGACCCCGAGTTTGCGCCTCTTGCCGAGAAGGCGGGAATGAAGGTAAACCTCGGGCATTCGTTCAGGCATATCGCCGTGCAGTCGCAGGCGGATATCAAGGGTATTCGCCTTGCCCCGCCGCATGACCATCTCGGCGAGAAGATAGGGGCTATCCTCCCGACCGGCTGCGATAACGCCAGGGTGCTGCTTGAGCTCATGGAAACAGCAAACCGCGTTCTTGAGCACCATCCGCTCAACGAAAAGCTCATCGCCGAGGGTAAAATGCCGGCAAACGGCGTCTGGTTCTGGGCGGAGGGCACGGCCGTCGCGCTGCCGAATTTCAAAAGTGAGACCGGACATGACGGCGTTGTGGTCTCCGCCGTTCCCCTGTGCCACGGCATAGCGGCACTCACCGGGCTGAGCTTTGTCTGCCCCGAGGGCGCCACCGGCGAAAAGGACACCAATTACGAAAACAAGCTCGCCGCAGCGCTTGATATTCTGAACGAGCATGACTTTGCCGCCATCCATGTCGAGGCACCCGACGAGTGTACCCACAACGGTGATCTTGAGGGCAAGCTCGAGGCCATCGGCTGGCTCGATACGCGCATGATACACCCGCTTGACGACGCGATGCGCTCACGCGGCTGGGACTACCGCCTGCTGTTTTTATCCGACCACAAGACCCTTACATCCACCCGCGGGCACGACGGCGACCCCGTTCCGTACATGCTCTATGACAGCCGTACCGACTCCCATGCGGGTCTGCCGTACACGGAGAAAAGCGGTGAGCAGGGACCGTTTGTAAATTCCGGTGTTGCCCTCATGTCAATGCTGTTTGAAAAATGAACAGTACCGGTGAAAAGGCCTACGCCAAGATAAAT
Source organism: Phascolarctobacterium succinatutens (assembly GCA_963640555.1). Taxonomy (GTDB): domain Bacteria; phylum Bacillota; class Clostridia; order Oscillospirales; family Oscillospiraceae; genus F23-B02. Next base: position 1,577 of record CAVHZB010000003.1, on the reverse strand, counting down.
ATATCTCTCGATGTAACGGCAAAGCGCCCTGACGGATATCACGATATGCTCATGGTCATGCAGACGGTAACGCTGTGCGACGAGCTCACCGTAACTCTCACGCCGGATGCGCCCAGCCGCGCCGAGTGCAATCTGAGGTTCGTGCCCTGCGACGAGCGTAACCTCGCCGTGCGTGCGGCAAACGCGTTTTTTGCGCACACCGGCATAAGCTCGGGCGCGCATATAGCAATGTACAAGCGCATACCGGTCGGTGCGGGCATGGCGGGAGGCTCAAGCGACGCCGCGGCTGTGCTGCGCGCGTTGAACAGACTGTGCGGCACACGGCTTGGCTGTGCGGAGCTTGAAATGCTCGGTGCACAGATAGGCTCGGATGTTGCGTTCTGCATAGCCGGAGGAACTCAGCTCGCCTCCGGCAGAGGCGAGGTGCTCTCGGCTCTGCCTCCGCTTCCCGACTGCAAAATAGTTATCTGCAAGCCCGATTTTTCCGTATCGACTCCGGAGCTTTTTAAAAAGCTCGATACCGTAAGACTGCGCTGCCATCCGGACACGCAGGGCATAATAGAGCTGCTCGGTACCGGCGAGCTGCCCAAGATAGCGCGGAGGATGTACAATGTGTTTGAGGATGTGCCCGACCGGAGGCATCAGGAAATCTCGCTCATCAAAAGCATTATGCTCGACTGCGGCGCATTGGGCTCGGTCATGACCGGCACCGGCTCTGCCGTATTCGGCTTGTTTGACGATGCCGATGCCGCCGGAGAGACCGCGAAGGTGCTGCGCCGCGATTACCGCTGCGTCAGTGTTGCCGAAAATATGCCCGCTCTCGATGTTTAAAAACCGGAACGACCGCCAATACTATGCGTACAACGGTACATAGTAAAGGCGGTCGTTTTTATGAAGGAATATAAGCTAAAGATCTGGGAGCTGTCGCTGCTTGCGGCGCTGGCGATAACGCTGTGCGCCGGCACATGGGCGCAGGGGAGACAGCAGGCTATAAGCTCGTCGCTTGTGCGGCTGCACATCATTGCGGTGTCCGACGAGCCGGAGGAGCAGGCGCTCAAGCTGCGTGTTCGGGACAGTGTGCTCGAATATCTCACGCCCGTTCTCGAAAACGCGCAGGACTCGACCGAAGCACGGGAGATCATCCGCCGCGAACTCGGCAGCATCCGAACAGTGGCGCAGGAAAGCTCGGAGGGGCGCGCCGTGACGGTAACGCTCGGTCAGGAGTATTATCCAACGCGCGAATACGGCTCGTTTTCACTTCCCGCCGGACGGTACGAGTCGCTGCGCATAACGCTCGGAGCCGGTGAAGGGCATAACTGGTGGTGCGTCGTATTTCCGCCGCTGTGCGTTTCGGCAGCCGGACAGGACAGGGCGCTTGACGCCATGAACGGCGGCGACCGCGCGCTTATCACCGAAGCCGACGGCTACGAGCTGCGGTTCCGCATCGTCGAGCTCTGGGGCGAGCTTATGAGCCTTATAGAAAAAAGCACATCCTGACGATGTGCTTTTTTCACAGCGTGTTAAAAAAGTCTGTGACTTTTTTGCACGCTGAAAAAACGCCACATTTTTTGTGAAAA
>CAVHZB010000002.1:2883-5119 GCA_963640555.1 Phascolarctobacterium succinatutens | reverse complement strand
ATTTATTGTTTTACAATATTGTCATCCATTATACATAAATGTACCGTTGATTTCAAGTATTTTATATGCGCGTATCCAACAATGCCGAATACTTTTGTCTGAACTGTTCAAACTCACCCGAATCAAGGCTATCTCTTATCCGTTCCATGAGTTTATTGTAGAAATACAAATTGTGCATTACCGCAAAACGCATGGCAAGCATCTCGTTTGCTTTGAACAGGTGTCTCACATATGCCTTTGAATATCGTTTGCAAACCGGACAGCCGCATTCCGGATCGATCGGAAGCTCGTCGCGGAAGTACTTCTCGTTTTTAATATTTATAATACCGTTCCATGTAAACAGATGCCCATGCCGTCCATTTCGCGCAGGCATTACGCAGTCGAAGAAGTCAACGCCTCTCGCAACGCCTTCAATAATGTTGCCCGGAGTTCCGACCCCCATCAGATAGCGCGGCTTGTCCTTAGGCATGTGCTCCTCTACCGCCGCAATGGTGTCGTACATCTCCTGATGGCTCTCCCCTACTGCAAGCCCGCCTATTGCATATCCCGGAAGATCGAGCTCGGCGATTTTTTTCATATGTTCTATGCGGACATCCGCAAAGGTCGCTCCCTGATTTATTCCGAACAGCATCTGACCGGGGTTTACCGCATCGTCCATGCTGTTGTACTTGCTCAGGGCTTCCTTGCACCTGACGAGCCACCTGTATGTCCGCGCACATGATTTTTCGACATAATCCCTGGGCGACGGGATCTTTATACACTCGTCAAATGCCATTGCAATATCGGAGCCCAGATTTGCCTGGATGCGCATACTCTCCTCGGGTCCCATGAATATATGTCTGCCGTCAATGTGCGAATTAAATTTTACGCCCTCCTCGCTTATCTTACGCAGACTTGCGAGCGAAAAAATTTGAAATCCGCCGCTGTCGGTAAGTATCGGACCGTCCCAAGTCATGAACTTATGCAGTCCGCCCATGTCCCTTACGAGCTCATCTCCCGGTCTGAGGTGGAGGTGATATGTATTGGAAAGCTCGACCTGACAGCCGATATCCTTTAAGTCGGCAGCCGAAAGAGCGCCCTTTATAGCCGCTGCGGTGCCGACATTCATAAAAACCGGCGTCTGTACGGTACCGTGCGGAGTTTCGAGCTCTCCGCGGCGTGCTTTCTTCTCCTGCTGTTTTAATTTGTACATCTGCTCTCTCCTATTCTATGAACATTGCATCGCCGAATGAGAAAAATCTGTACTCCTCCTTAACGGCCTCACCGTAGGCGTGCAGCACATTTTCTCTTCCGGCAAGCGCTGAAACGAGCATTATGAGCGTGCTCTCAGGCAGGTGGAAGTTTGTTATCAGCGCATCAATGCATTTAAACTCGTACCCCGGATAAATAAAAATATTTGTCCAGCCGGAGGTCTCCTCTATCTCGCCGCTTTGCTTTGCAAAGCTCTCGAGTGTACGGCATGATGTCGTTCCGACTGCGATGACTCTTCCTCCGGCCCGCTTGGTTTTCGTTATGATCTCCGCGGTTTCCGCCGGCACCATACAAAATTCCGAGTGCATCTCATGGTCTTCTATTTTATCCGCCTTGACGGGTCTGAAGGTCCCGAGACCGACATGGAGCGTTACATAGCAGATGCTTACACCCATATTCTCTATCTCACTCAGAAGCTCTTTCGTGAAATGAAGTCCGGCTGTAGGTGCTGCTGCACTCCCAAGCTCTCTGGAGTAAACCGTCTGATATCGCTCCGAATCCTGAAGCTCTTCCTTTATGTATGGCGGGAGCGGCATTTTGCCGAGTCTCTCCAGCTTTTCGAGAAAAACACCCTCATAGTGGAATTTAACAATGCGGTTTCCGCCCTCGGCAACACTCATAACCGTCGCGGTGAGCTCACCGTCGCCGAAATAAAGCTCTGTACCGGGCTTTGTTTTTCTGCCCGGCCTGCTGAGGCACTCCCAGCATCCGTCGCCAAGGTCGCGCAGTAAAACAAGCTCGACCATGCCGCCGGTACTGCGCGAACCGATAAGCCGCGCAGGAAGCACGCGCGAGTCGTTGAGCACAAGGCAATCGCCCTTTTTCAGATACTTAACTATATCGTGAAAATGGCAGTGTTCGATCTCGCCGGTATTCTTGTCAAGATGCAGGAGCCTTGACGAATCGCGCTTTTCAAGCGGGGTCTGCGCGATAAGCTTCTCCGGCAGGTAAAAGTCAAAATCCGATTTGTTCATTCCGTTTATAC
>CAVHZB010000002.1:0-2873 GCA_963640555.1 Phascolarctobacterium succinatutens | reverse complement strand
GCCGTCTAAATTCAATATTTATGTCATATAAGGGGACTGTGTGCGCATATTTATATCCGAGAACTGTATTGGAGGGATATCATGTTCAAAACGCCCATATTCAAAGGATCCTGCACCGCGATAGTCACTCCGTTTTCAGACGGTCGAATAGACTATGAGCGCATGAAAGACCTTATTGACTATCAATACGACAATGCAACCGCGGCAATAGTAGTCTGCGGAACTACCGGAGAAAACGCCACGATGAGCCGATATGAGCACGAGGAGCTAATAGAATTTGTATGCCGGTATAACGACCACCGCATGAAGATGATCGCCGGCATAGGCAGCAACGATTCCGTCAAGGCGCTTAATTTCGCGAAATGTGCGCTCAGATGCGATGCCGACGGCGTGCTTATGGTGACTCCGTATTACAACAAAGCAACTCAGGATGGGCTGGTCAGGCACTTTACATATGTCGCGGATCGGATAGATCTCCCGATGATCGTATACAATGTCCCGTCAAGAACGGGCATCGGGATAAAGCTTGAAACCTACAGTCAGCTCGCAAAGCATCCGAATATAAACGGTGTAAAGGAGGCATCCGGAGACTTCAGTCTATTTGCCGCGACAAGAGCCGAGTGCGGAAATGATCTGTATATCTGGAGTGGAAACGACGACAATACCGTGCCGATGATGGCACTCGGCGCACTCGGTGTTATTTCCGTTGCATCCAATGTCGTTCCCGCCGCCGTAGCAAAGCTATGCGCTCTGTGCCTCGATGGTGATTTTTCTCAGGCACAGCAATTGTATTTCAAGTATTCAAGACTGTTTTCCGATCTTTTCATCGAGACGAATCCCATACCGGTAAAGGCGGCCATGGAGCTCATAGGAATGGACTGCGGGAAGCTCAGGCTGCCCCTGACCGATATTTCTCCGGAGCACCTTGAGAGACTAAAATGCTCAATGCGTGAGTGCGGGATAGGAATAAAGGCCTAACAAATATTGAAGGCATTGGCTGTCCAATGCCTTCAATATTCATCATTCCGGATAATGAGCCCTCACGCCTCCTATGAGCTTGGGTCTTGTGTAAGCCGCATTTACGAGCGCGCTGCCGATATGCTTTACCGAAAGTCTGAGCGGGACCGCAACATCCTTTAGGTGCATTCCTATGAGGGTGCAGCCGATATCAAGTCCCGCATTGGCTTTAACATGCTCTACCATTACCGGCTCCGGCATAAGCTCGTACACCGCAGTGGCAAATGAGCCGCCGGCCTTAGGCATCGGGCGAACGCATACCTCGTCGAGCATATACTTATCGGCGGCCTCACGGCTTACGACCAGCGCCCTGTTGAGATGCTCGCAGCACTGCGCCGCAAGGTATATGCTCCTTTCATCAAGCACCTGCATAATCGTCTGCGCGACCGCAGCGCCGGTCTCCGGTGAGGAGCCCTTGCCTATGTGCTCCCCTAAAATTTCGCTTGAAGAGCAGCCGACTACAAGCATCGAGCCCTTTTTCAGTCCTGCTTTGTCAACAAGCTCCTCAACGGCTTTTTTTGTTTCGTCTTTTATCTGTTCGTACATTGAAATCATCTCCTGTGCAGATAGTACCACATTTCTATGAATTTGACAATAAGGCCGTAAAAGAGTATAATTGACTTGCTCATAAGCAAATTCTACAATATGTGAGGTGTTTCGATTTGAAACGACTAATTGCACTTGTTCTCTCCATGCTCATGGTCCTGTGCCTGTTTACGGGATGCAGCAAAGACGAGGACGATCCCGACGCTCCCGGCGTCAATGAAGACGGTCTTAACAGCCATGAGACCGCGAGCGGTCCTGTCAATCCCCTGACAGGTGAGGCAGTCAGCGAGGATATAAGCGATCTTCGCCCGTACTGTGTTATGATAAATAACCATCCCGATGCCCGTCCCGCAGTCGGTCTTTCTCAGGCTTCCATTATATATGAGGCTCTTGCAGAGGGCGGAATCACCCGTATGATGGCGGTATTCAACGATGTTGACGGTGTAACCATCGGCTCACTGCGCAGTGCAAGACCCTACTACATCAGCATGGCTCAGGCTTACGACGCTATATACATCCACGCCGGCGGCAGTGAGCAGGCATATTCGGACATCAAATCTCTCGGCATTGACAACATGGACGGTGTCCGCGGCTCCCGCGCAGGCGAGGCATCCAGCTACTACCGCGACAAGACCCGCCTGAGTGAGGGCAGAAATGTTGAGCACACCCTTTTTGCCGACGGCAGCAAGCTTGCAGAATTTGCGGCAAACAACTATGATCTCAAGCATTCCTCGGATTACGATACGACCTATGGTCTTCACTTTGCAGAGGACGCTGTTTCCCAGTGCACCGCCGGCAGCGCTGCCGACTTCACCGTGCCTTACGGCTACTACAAGACAAACTTCAAGTATGATGCCGAGAAAAAGTGCTACAATGCATACATCAGCGGCAGCGAGTACATAGACGGCGGAAACAACAGCTCGATAGACCTTGCAAATGTCATCGTTCTGAACATCCCGACCAAGACCATCGACAGCTACGGCCGTCAGGCAATGGAGCTCACCGGCTCCGGCACCGGCTACTTCTTCACCGGCGGTCAGTATGTCGAGATAAACTGGACCCGCGCCGACCGTGCCGACAACTTCCATTACACGCTCAAGGACGGCACCGACCTCAACCTCAGCGTCGGCAAGACCTGGATCAGCATTGCTCCGCTCGACGATACCGACGGCATCGCGTTCAACGCGTAAGGCAAAGACAATACATAAGCTCCGAGGCAGCCGCCCCGGAGCTTATTTTATGTCTTGTTATGCTGCATTATCTGCCGAAGAGCTTGTCGAAGAAGCTCCTGAAATTGTTAAATGAATCCT
>CAVHZB010000001.1:10027-19139 GCA_963640555.1 Phascolarctobacterium succinatutens | reverse complement strand
AAATAATATAAAGTATTAGATATGTGTGGAGGAAATACTATGGCTTTTGAGATTTTCACCGATTCCGCGGCGAATATTCCCGCGGCGAAACTTGAAGAGCTTAACATCAATGTGATTCCGTGCAGCTACGAGGTCGGCGGTAAGATAATAAAGTGCCCGCGCGTACCGGAGGAGTTTGATGCCAGAGAGTTTTATGATATGCTCCGCGAAAAGATCGAGATCCGCACGAGCATGACGAACACCCATGATATAGCCGAGCAGTTTGAAACGGCGCTTTCAAAGGGAAGCGATGTTCTGTACATAAGCATATCCTCCGGCATAAGCGGCACATTCAACGCGGCACGCCTTGCTGCCGAGGAGCTGCGTGAAAAGTATCCGGAGCGCCGTATCGAGGTGTTTGACTCCATGGGTGCCGGACTCGGCATAGGACTTCTGGCGATGAAGGCTGCCGACTACAGGCAGGAGGGACTCGGAATGAACGCCCTGCTCGAGCGCCTCGCGTCGGACCGCAGCGGACTGTGCGAGTATTTCACCGTTGACGATCTTATGCATCTGCGCCGCGGCGGACGGCTGTCCGGCATTGCCGCAATGATGGGCACAGTTTTGAATATAAAGCCGCTGCTGCGGGGCGATGAAGAGGGCAAGATCGTTGTGTTCTCGAAGCTGCGCGGCAGAAAGAAGGCGATAGCGGCCATCGCAAAGGAGTACGCGGATAAAGCCGTTTCGCCCGAGACCCAGAGAGTTGCAATCAGCCACGGCGACTGTATAGAGGATGCCGAAGCACTGGCGAAGATGGTAAACGAGACGGCCAAGCCCAAGGAGCTTATCATAGCGACTCACGAGCCGTATACCGGTGTTCATGTCGGTCCGGGAATGCTCTCGCTGTTCTTTATAGGAGCGGGAAGATAAGAAAAATTCCTACAGTCTCATGGCTGTAGGAATTATTTTTAAGCTGTATCAGTGATGGCTGTTTGTGCCCTTATCGCCGACGCCGAAGTGGAGCTCCTTCATGCCCTCGACCTCGTCGCATATGTCCTTGAGCTGGCAAACGGAGCAGTCGGTGGGCAGACCCTCCATGATGTGGGTCAGGGTGCTGGTTATGGCATCGACCTTCTTGGCGTTGTCGAGCATTGCGGCAAAGTCAAGAGAGGGATCGGTGATAAAAATGACCTTGACGTTGAGAACATTTGAGTCCTTCTTATATGCCTCAATATAGCGGTAGCCCACCTGCTCGAAGTTTATGCCGCGCCTGAGTGCCTTTTTGGAAACACGGACCTGCTCGCGGTGGCTTTCGGGGGACATACGGACCATATAGCCCTCGGGATATACATGGTATTTGCAGAACTCAATATCCTTGAGCGCACGGTATACCTCCTCATCCTCTCCCTCGAGAACGCCTACGCGCAGCAGAACGATGCGCGCGAAGGGAACATCCTTTTTGATAGCCTTCAGATCCGGTCCGTAGAGCAGGACCTCATCCTTGTTTACGAGATCTGCGCTCGTGGTGGTGCAGATATAGTTTGCCGAGCCGAGACCGAGCGCACCCAGCTCATACGCGGCATCCGACTGCAAAACGAGCTCTGCCGAGCCGAGGTCGGGCCATGCCTTGCCGGACCTGTATTCCCACACCTTGGGCTTGGAGCTTGACAGAAGCTGATTTGTGCTTTCTATAAGAGAGTTGTAAAGTTCCATACTGAGTCTCCTTTTCTCATTTTTCCTTTGTATATATTATAGACGCTGCATACGCGAAAAAGTGTCGCAAATTCTACAGGTCGAGATAAATGTTAAAAAAATTGCATATTTGAGACTCTTTAAAAATGAAAAACGGAGCCGGTAAACAGCTCCGTTTTGTCACATTGCATGATCTGTCAAAATGAACCGCTGCGGCCGCCGTGCATTGAGCCGCTGCTTGATGTGTGTGTGCTGCTGAAATTGCCGCCGGAGCCGAAGCCGCCGTGGTGTGAGCCACCGCCGCCGCTGCCGCCGTCATCCTTGGGCTTTGCTGTGCGCGTTACGGTCATATACAGATATGTGTCCCGGCTTTCGGTCAGAGCGAAGCTGCCCGGACGGACATAGTCGGAGGCTGCCGACTGCATTTTAACGGTCTTCATGCCGCTTTTCATTGATGACAGGACTATAAGCGCGGCGATGATACCGATAAACAGGGCGGCAGCAAACCAGACGGGGCTGAAATACAGGGGAGAGTGTCCGGAGCTGTCATAACCGTCCGGGTCGGTTATGGGCTCGTAGTCATCGTCATAGTCGCCGTCAAAATCATCGGGGTCAAAATTGTCCGGAGTCGTACCGCTCGGGTCGTCATATGCCTTGACCAAGTAAACGCCGCAGCTTTCAATGAAGCTCATGCAGGCTCCGTACCAGTCACCGTCGGACATATATGGCACGAACTCGTCGCACATAGCGTCAATATACGCATCCGGAAAGGCGAATATTGCGTATCCCGAGGTGGAGACGGCGTATTTTCGCTCGCTTGAGCTTAAAAGCAGAATTATGCCGTCCTTGTTTTCACCCTGACCGATGCCGGTCTCGTCATAGAAATCGTCGGCATACGCCTCGGCGCTCTTGCCGTCGAGCGAGGCTGCCGTTACTATGGCAACATCGACCTCGTAGGTCGAGCTAACTTCCGCAAGCTTTTCATTGAGCAGGTCGATATCAAAATCGTCAAACAGGCCCTCGTTATCGTATACGCGGCTCATGGAGTTGTCGGCAAGCACCGCCGGACAGAGCGCCGTGACGAGCACGAGCACGATGAGAAGAGATAAGGCTTTCCTTTTCATACTGCACCTCCTCAGCCCATAAGCGTCCACAGCAGGAAGTAGGATATTACCGAAACGGCGCCGCATATCGCACCGAAGTACTTCCAGTAGGTGCCCTTGTCAATTGGCAGATCGCCCACAAATTTGCCGGTCTGACCGTTCATGGCAAAGGTGTATTTGTTCCCGTTCCATGTGGTGTTCAGTATCCAGACAGGGTAGAGGGCGTATTTCTTCTTTCCGCCGGAGAAATTGACGGAGGAGCTCTCGGGTGTCACGGAATCGTAGGTCGCCGAAACGGTGGATGCAAGCATTTGCTCGGCACTGCTTTTAACGCGTTCGTTTGCCCTGCTTATGCACTCGTCGGCCGTGACATCGTATTTGTCGGCAAGATAGCCGGACAGATATGCCGTCTGAAAATCAACGGCCTCGGAGAAGTCAAACGGCTCCAGCGACTCCATCAGAGCATCCGGCATTTTGCGCGAGCCGTCGACCGGGATATGCTCAAAGCCTATGCCGCCGCTGCGCAGAAGATCGAAAAAGCTCGTTTCGGTGTAGTTGAAATCTCTGTCGGACCAGAAGCGCGTTTTCGTTGCGCGGTAGCGCACCCGTGCCCGGGCATCAGTGTCAAACAGCCAGAACGGAACATAAATGCCCTTTATCTCGTCGATGTGGTTTTCGTCTTTGAACACCTTCGGCAGCAGCTTTTTGCCCGAAATATGCTTTTTAAGAGCCTCCTTTGCGGCGTTCTTATCGAGCTTGAACGGGATAACGCAGTCCGGTCTCAGCTCGCCTGCAAGCTGAGCCTTGAATATAACGGGATTTCCGCAGAACGGGCAGCTTGACGCCGCCGTTGTCTCATCGGCAATGATCTCGCCCCCGCATGAGGAGCAGACATAGACATACATGCCCGTTTCGGCATCGAAGCGAGCCTCATCGGAAGCGGAGCCGCCCCAATCCATGTGGTCCGAGCCGTCCTGCCTGAGTCCCTCATCGTATGCCTTGAGAGCTTCAGGATCAAATTCCGTGTCGCAGTAGGGACACTTCATCTTGCCCTGCGTGCTGTTATAGGCTATATATCCGCCGCAGCATGGACATTTGTATTGAAGCATAGTGTCAGTACTCATGGATCACCCCTTGTCATTGTCGTCAAATCGGTCGCCGCATTCGGGACAGAATTTCGGCGGGTGAGCGGGATCCTCAGGTTCCCAGCCGCATTTGCCGCAGCGGTAGCGAGGCGCGCTCTCCGGTTTTTTCGCGCCGCAGTTTGAGCAGAATTTGCCCTTGTTGACCGCACCGCAGGAGCAGGTCCATCCGTCGGCGGCAGGCTTGGGCGAGCCGCATTCGGTGCAGAAATTACCCGTTGCGGCTGCGCCGCAGGAGCAGGTCCAGCTGCCGGCCGGCTTAGCTGCCGCCGGAGCGGCCATCGGCCGCTGCTGCTGAGCCATACCGTAGAGCGCCTGAGGATTGGCACCGCCCGCATTCATTGCCATGCCCATGCCCATGAAGCCTGCCATTGCGCCGTTTTCGTTTCCGGCAGCCGTGCGCATGGCATCAGCCTGAGCCTCCACGACCGTGCCCGCGGCAAGATTCGGATTAGACAGTGCAGCGGCGCGTTGGAGCCTCTTGATGGAATCGGCATCCTCGTCGGGAATGCTCACGGGGTTCATTGCGATGGAAACAACGCTCAGACCGCGCGCCTCCGACCACTTGCGCGTTAAAGTTTCGTTCATCAGGTCGCACAGCTGCATCGTGTGAGCGGGGATCTGATTCGGACGCATCTCCATCTCGGAGAGCCTTGCAAATGCCGGCTGGAGCGCGCTTACAAATTCGGTTTTGAGCTGGGAGTCGATCTCGCTGCGCTCGTAATCCTGCTCAACATTTCCGCATACATTGGCATAGAAAAGCAGAGGATTGGTGATCTTATAGGAGTATACGCCGTTGCACCTTATGCCTGTATCGAGGTCAAGCCCTATGCGGCTGTCAACGACTCGGAAGGGGATGGGCGTGGCGGTGCCGAACTTGTTGTCGACTATCTCCTTGGTGTTGAAGTAGTAAACGCGCTGATCCTTGCCGGTATCTCCGCCGTAGGTAAAGCGCTTGCCTATGGTCCTGAAGGTGTCAAGTATAGCCTGACCGAGGGAGCCGGAGAATATGCTCGGCTCGGTGGAGGTATCGTACGTAAACTGACCGGGCTCTGCGCACACCTCTACGACCTTGCCCTGCTCGACGATTATCATGCACTGACCGTCGGCAACGGCTATGCCGGAGCCGTTGGAGATAATGTTGTCACTCCCCTTTGTGTTTGACGAGCGCGAGCTTACGCGCTTTACGCCCTTTACAACGAGCGTATCCTTGTCTATGGCATCGCAGTAGAAAAACTCCTTCCACTGGTCTGCGAGAGTGCCGCCGAGCGCACCGATGCCCGCTCTGATAAGTCCCATATCACGAAACCCCTTTCAAAATGTTTATGTAAATGTTCACATAATACCATATACCATATCATATATAGACATTATTGTGTAGATTATAACATGCCGCAATTAGCCTTTCAACACTTGCGAATATTAAATTATAGTGTTAAAATAAAGTGTTTGAAAAAACGAGTAAATAACCAAGGGGGATGACGGTATGAGTGTAATAAAGGACATAAATCTGGCACCATCCGGTGAAATGAAGATAAACTGGGTCGAGCGCAATATGCCGGTCCTGCGCGGCATATCCGAGGACTTTTCCCGGGAAAAGCCGTTTAACGGACTGAAGGTCGCGCTTTCAGTGCACCTTGAGGCAAAAACGGCGTATCTGTGCCGTGTGCTCGAAATGGGCGGAGCGCAGATGTATGTAACGGGCTCTAATCCCCTTTCGACTCAGGACGATGTAGCTGCGGCGCTTGTTCAGGGCGGCATGAATGTCTTTGCCGAATACGGCTGCTCGGAGCGGCAGTATGAGGACTGCCTGCGCGAGGTCCTGAAGGTCGGACCGAACATCATCATTGACGACGGCGGCGATCTTGTACACCTTATGCACGAGGAGTACCCGGAGCTCATTCCGAATGTAATCGGCGGCTGCGAGGAGACTACCACAGGCATAAACCGTCTGCGCATAATGGCTGCCGCGGGCAAGCTGCGCTTTCCGATGGTCATGGTAAACGATGCCGACTGCAAGCATATGTTTGATAACCGCTACGGTACAGGCCAGAGCGTCTGGGACGGTATATGCAGGACGACGAACCTCATCATAGCGGGGAAATATGTCGTCATATCCGGTTACGGCTGGTGCGGCAAGGGCGTATCTCTCAGGGCCAAGGGACTCGGCGCAAAGGTCATCGTTACCGAGACCGACCCTATCCGCGCGCTCGAAGCAGTTATGGACGGATACGAGGTCATGCCCATGCGCGAGGCTGCAAGGATCGGCGATATATTCTGCACCGTCACCGGCGGCAGGGATATAATCACCGCCGAGCACTTCCCGCTCATGAAGGACGGGGCTATCCTCAGCAATGCGGGACACTTCAATGTCGAGGTAGACATGGACTCCCTTGAAAAGCTGGCGGTAAGCAAATACGAGGCGCGCCATAACATTCAGGGTTATGTCATGCCCGACGGGAAAACACTGTTCACCATCGCCGAGGGCAGGCTCGTAAATCTCGCCGCAGCGGACGGACACCCGGCGGAGATCATGGACATGAGCTTTGCCATTCAGGCGCTGTCGGCAAAATATCTTGCCGATAACCGCGATGACCTTAAGCCCGGCGTTATATCCGTTCCGCGCGAGATCGACGAGGAGGTCGCACGCTGCAAGCTGCGCGCCATGGGCATCGGGATCGACTCTCTCAGCCGTGCTCAAGCGGAATACCTCGGCAAATAACAAATCGGAGATACTCTTTAAATGGAAAACATGAAGAATATGGACTTCGAGGCGATGCGCGATAAGCAGGCTGACGAGCTCATGCAGCTTCTCGATGATAAGAGAATGAAGGAGCTTCAGCTGCGCCTTGAGGATATGAACGAATTCGATGTCGCCGAATTTCTTACCGAGATAGGCGATAACCGCATGCCGATGGTATTCAGACTGCTCTCAAAGCAGACGGCGGCGGATGTTTTCGCAAATTTCGACGCTCCGGAGCAGGAGCGGATCATAAACTCGATAACCGACTCAGAGCTGTCCGCGATAATCGAGGAGCTGTATGTCGACGATGCCGTCGATATGATGGAGGAGCTGCCGGCGAATGTCGTAAAGCGCGTTATGCGCACGGCAACACCTGAAACGCGCAGACTCATAAATCAGTACCTCAATTATCCGGAGAACTCAGCCGGAAGCATAATGACGGCGGAGTTCGTTGACCTTAAAAAATACATGAATGTGCGCGAGTCCATAGCGCGCATACGCAGGATAGGTGAGGATAAGGAGACCATCTACACCTGCTTTGTCACCTCTGCCGACCGCAAGCTCGAGGGTGTTCTCTCGGTCAAGGACCTGCTTTTGTCAGACGACGAGACCGTCATCGAGGATATAATGGATACGAATATCGTTTTCTGCATGACTCACGACGACCAAGAGGAAGCGGCCGAGAAGATCTCGGACTACGACCTCATGGCGCTGCCCGTTGTCGATAAAGAGGGCAGGCTCGTCGGAATAGTCACCGTTGACGATGTTATCGACGTTATGGAAGCCGAGGCTACCGAGGACTTTGAGATCATGGCGGCAATGACGCCGTCGGATAAGCCCTACTCGCGCACCAGCACATTGGATATGTGGAAAAGGCGTGTCCCGTGGCTGATGTTCCTCATGCTGTCGGCAACATTTACGAGCTTGATAATAAATTCCTTTGAGGATGCGCTTGCGGTACAGGCTGTGCTCATCGGCTTTATCCCGATGCTTATGGGAACCGGCGGCAACTCCGGCGCTCAGGCATCTACCGCCGTTATACGAAGCATTTCTCTCGGCGATACCGAGCCTGAGGATGTCGGGCGCGTTATCTGGAAGGAGTTCCGCGTAGCGGTGCTGTGCGGCATAACGCTTGCCGCCGTAAACTTTGTCAAGATGCTGATCGTCGACAGACTGCTGCTCGGAAACGATGCCGTAACGCTCACCGTTTCCGCCGTAGTCAGTGCCTCGATAGTTTTCATCGTCATATTCGCAAAGGTCGTGGGCAGCGTTTTGCCCATCGCCGCGGAAAAGCTCGGAGTTGATCCGGCGGTCATGGCAAATCCGCTCATTTCGACTATAACGGACGCTGTGTCGCTGCTTATATACTTTGAGATCGCAAAGCTCTTTATAAGCTTCTGAGCTGCGGCAATATCACGGGGGGATACATAGATATATGCTTGTAATAATAGAAAAAATGGCACTGCTGACCATAATGCTGGCTATCGGATATATGTGCATAAAGCTCAAGCTTGTCGGTCCGGAGTTCAACAAGGGACTCAGCAAGCTCGTGATAAATGTGTTTCTTGTCGGCATGATACTCTCGTCGGTCATAAATAAGCAGCTCGACATGTCCGGAAGCGATGTTGCCTTCGGTATAGGCATGCTTGTGCTTATGAGTCTCATAAGCCTCGGGATAGGGATCATAATGCCGTCGGTCTTTCGCTTTAAGGGCGGGGATACCGGCATGTACCGCATACTTGCGGCGTTCGGTAATGTCGGCTTTGTCGGTCTGCCGATAGTCTCGGCAGTGTACGGCGAGGAGGTCGTGTTTTTTGCATCCCTTGTCAACATCCCGTTTAATCTGCTGCTGTATACCGTCGGTGTGATGCAGCTTCAAACCGGTGGAGAGGGTAAGAAGTTCCAGCTGAAAAAGGCTCTGAATGTGCCCATAATTGCAACGCTGACGGCAACGGTCATATTTATCTTTGAGATACCGATGCCGCTGATCGTTGAGGACACGGCATCCACCGTCGGCGCGGCGTGCGTGCCGCTTTCCATGATGAGCGTAGGGCTTTCGCTGGGCAATGTGTCGATAAAGGATGCGCTCACTCAGCCGAGGCTATATGCTGTGAATGCCGTGAAGCTGCTGATAATTCCGCTTGTGACATGGGGAGTTCTGAGATTCGTAATAGACGATCCGGTAATGCTCGGAACCGTTGTCCTTTTAGCAGCGTGCCCGCCTGCAATAGTCTGTCCCATACTCGGCATGGACTACGGGCGCGACGGAGTGGAGGGCTCGGAGGCCGTTTTCATCGGCTCGGTCCTATCGGTGATAACGGTGCCTGTTCTTATATCCGTTCTCGGACTTTGAACCATTAGCATCAGGTGGCCGGACAGGCAGACAGCTCTGCCGGCAACTGATCAAAAAATACAAAGAATGTTCTTTAAAAAGTGCAGAAAAATTGTACAAT
>CAVHZB010000001.1:0-10017 GCA_963640555.1 Phascolarctobacterium succinatutens | reverse complement strand
TTAAAAGAATGCACAAAAAAACGAAAAAAATCGTTGCATTTCGTATTAAGTTGATGTTAAATATAAGGTGCGCTTTTGTAAAGTGCCTATTTTTCGCGAGGATAACCTATGGAATATGCATATATTTTAACTGCGTTTGCCGGTGTGGTATTTGGCGCTGCGGTGGCATATTTAAATATGCTGATAACAAGGTCAAAACTGAAGGCTGACAGCGTTACGGGAATAATGGGCGGCAATATGCTCAGGCTCCTGCTGGATGCGGCGGCACTTGCGGCGGCGTATTTCATCAGCAAGGCTCTGAATGCACCGATGATCGCGGCTCTGCTGGCAACTGCGGTCGGACTGTCGGTTGGCGGGATGGTCTTTCTCCGGGCTATGCTCAAGAAAATTCAATCGCGCGATGACATGGCGGATGGAGGTGAATGATATTGAGTGAATTTGTAAGAGAGTACATTGCACCTACAAAGACGATGTATACGATGTGGGTCATAATGGCGGTCATATTGCTGTTCTGCTTTATAGCCACCCGCAGAATGAAGGATAAACCCGGTGTGCTTCAGAATGTTGCGGAGCTTATAGTGTCGTCGCTTCTGAATTTTTTTGCCGGAGTGCTGGGCGAAAAGAAGGTGCGGCACTATTTCCCGATGCTTGCCTCGTTTTTCATTCTGATAATCGTGTGCAATTATACGGGGCTGCTCCCCGGAGCGGGTGAGGGCGACGAGGCACTGTTCACGGTACCTACCTCGGTGCTCGCGGTAACCGCGGCAATGGCGGTCATATCATTTGTGACCGTTCAGAGTGCGGGCATCAAAAAGCACGGACTCGGCAAGTACCTGCTGACATTCTTTAAGCCGTTTGCGTTCCTGTTCCCGATCCTTATACTTGAGCAGTTTACACGGCCGCTTTCCATGGCGCTGCGACTTTACGGCAATATCCATGGCGAGGAGCTTGCAACTGAAACGCTTTTCGGGCTGTTCCCTATAGGACTGCCGCTCGTTATGAACGTACTCAGTCTCCTTTTCTGCTTCATTCAGGCGATGGTTTTCACCATGCTGCTTGCGGTATTTATAAATGAAGCGACCGAGGACGAAGAATAAAAATGGTAAAACATACAGGAGGAAAATAAAATGACAATAGCAGAAGGTCTTATTGCAATAGGTGTTGCGCTGGCGATCGGTCTGAGCACCATCGGCGTTGGTATAGGTCAGGGTCTTGCTGCGGCAAAGGCGCTTGAGGGTATGGCAAGGCAGCCCGAGATGAAGGGACAGCTCCAGTCCGTTATGATCCTTGCAATGGGCTTTATGGAAGCACTTGCTATCTATGGTCTGGTAATCGCATTCATGCTTATAGCAAAAATCGGATAAGCAGCCGATTTTTTGAAAGGAGGAGATCTGATTGTTAAACATATTTGGCTTGGAGATATGCACGGCCGATTTTCTGTGGACAATCGTAAGCTTCTTCCTGTTTATGTTCCTGCTTAACAAGATCCTGTTTAAGCCTGTTTTAAAGCTGATGGACGAGCGCAAGGCGCGCATAGACGCAGACCTTGAAAAGGGCAAGCAGGCCCGCGCCGCCCTGAAGGAAAATGAGGCTCAGCTCGCTCAGGAGCTGGCGCAGACCGGCGCGGATGCGCGCGGTGTTATAAACAGCGCCCGCAGCGAGGCTGAAAAGGCGAAGGGCGAGGTCCTCGATGCAGCCCATGCGCAGGCGGAAAAGCTCCATAAGAGCGTCCGCGAGCGCGTGAAGGCTCAGGAGGCGACCGCCGAGAGCGAGATCGACGGCAGTATGCCCGAGCTCGTTGCCATCCTTTCGGACAGACTCCTCGGCAGCGAGGCGGCAAACGATAAGGAGCTCATCGCCGAGTGCATAAAAACCAATGCACAGTGAACCTCATAACAGGAATTACGGGGAAGGAGGGATAGTTCTCAGGTGGAACTTGTGTATAAGATCATAAACTTCATTATCCTGATCGGAGCTCTCGCGTTTATCTGCCACAAGATGAACCTGCTCGATAAGATATTCGGCAGCCGCAGGCGTGATATAAGCCGCCGGATAGAGGAGGCCGAAAATGCGAAAACGCAGGCTCTTGAGCTTGGCGCTGATATAGAGAAGGCAAAGCAGGCGAATGAAGAGCGCAAGCAGCAGCTTTTGCAGGATGCCGAGCAGCAGGCAAAGGCGGACAGCGCTGCCATAGCGGTATCCGGCGAGGAGGAGGCAAAGGGCCTTCTTGCCAATGCGGAAAAAAGTGAAGAGCAGCTCATGGAGCAGATGAAGAACAGAGTTTCTTCGCAAACGGTGCAGCGCGTTGCACAGATAACCGCAAGCGTTCTGAGCCGCGGCAGCTTTGAAAGCTCCAAGCAGGCGCTCAATGAGAAGTTTATCGAACAAATAAAAGAATTGGTATCGGCAATGCCGAGTGACATTTTGAATATGAATGAACTGAAAAAACTTGACATTTCAATAAAGAGCGCGCAGCCGCTGAGTGACGAGGAAATGCAGAAGCTCACTCAGATAATCTGCGAGACCTTTATCTCGTGCCACAACGAGGTAGACACCGATGTCATAGGCGGCGTGCGCATGCAGGTCGGCGACACGGTGTACGACGGTACCCTCGCGCACACTCTTGACAGACTCAGCCAGGATGTCGAGAGCAACACCCGCCAGAGCGATGAGCAGATGAAGTCCATCGCCGAGGGCATCAAGAAGCAGCTTGAAAAGGTCAACGGCGACATTGATGTCTTCCAGACCGGCGAGGTCGTCACTCTTGGAGACGGTATCTGCCGCGTATCCGGTCTTGCCGATGTTATGGCAGGCGAGATGCTTGAGTTCAAGGGTGGACTCAAGGGCATGGTGCAGGATCTTGAGAAGGACAATGTCGGCGTCGTACTGCTTGGACCGTTCGGTCATCTCCAGGAGGGCGACAGCGTCCGCCGTACCGGCAGAATAATCGAGGTGCCTGTGGGCGAGAGCCTTATAGGCCGCGTTGTCGACGCTATGGGAACGCCCATAGACGGCAAGGGTCCGATCAAAAACGAGGGCTTCCGCCCCATCGAGAGTCCGGCTCCGAGCGTTCTGTCCAGAAAGCCCGTTTCCGTGCCTCTCCAGACCGGTCTCAAGGCCATCGACGCACTTGTGCCTATCGGCAGAGGTCAGCGCGAGCTCATAATCGGCGACCGTCAGACCGGTAAGACCGCAATAGCTCTCGACGCTATCATAAATCAGAAGGACAAGGATGTTATCTGCATCTATGTCGCCATCGGTCAGAAGGAATCGACCGTTGCCGGCGTTGTTGAGAAGCTGCGCAGCCACGGCGCCATGGATTACACCATCGTTGTAGCTGCAACCGCATCCGAGCCTGCACCCATGCTGTATATAGCGCCTTATGCGGGCGCCGCAATGGGCGAGTATTTCATGTACAAGGGCAAGGATGTCCTCATTATCTATGACGACCTGAGTAAGCAGGCGACCGCTTACCGCGAGATCTCTCTGCTGCTGCAGAGACCGCCCGGACGCGAGGCGTACCCCGGCGACGTGTTCTATCTGCACTCCAGACTGCTTGAAAGGGCGGCGCGCCTTAACGAGGAGTCCGGCGGCGGCAGCATGACCGCTCTGCCGATCATCGAGACTCAGGCGGGAGACATTTCGGCTTATATCCCGACCAATGTCATCTCCATAACCGACGGTCAGATATTCCTCGAGAGCGACCTGTTCCACTCCGGCGTCCGTCCGGCAATAAATGTCGGTCTGTCGGTATCCCGTGTCGGCGGTGCGGCACAGCTCGGTGCCATGAAGCAGGTAGCCGGCCGTCTGCGCGTCGATCTTGCGCAGTACCGCGAGCTCGCGTCGTTTGCACAGTTCGGCTCCGACCTTGATAAATCGACCCGTGACACGCTGCACCGCGGTGCGCGCATGACGGAAACGCTCAAGCAGGGTCAGTATGCACCCATGAGCGCGGCCGATCAGGTCATAGCAATCTTTGCCGTGTCCGAGGGCTATACCGACGATCTGGAGCTTGCAGATATGGCTCGCTTCGAGTCGGAGCTCATAGATTATGTAAACCGCACATATCCTGAATTTGGCGGCGAGGTGCTCAGCGGCAAAAAGCTCAGTGCAGAGCAGCAGGCAAAGCTTAAAGAATGCATAGTGAACTTCAAAAAGACTTTTTGAGCGAAAATATAAATGAGAGGAGGGGCATAGATGGCTAATATGCGTGCTATACGCACTCGAATAAAGAGCGTTAAGAATACCGAGCAGATAACCAAGGCCATGAAAATGGTCGCGGTGTCAAAGCTGCGCAGAACGCAGAACAGTATGCAGGCTATGCGCCCCTTCGCCGAAAAAAGCCAAGAGGTCATGGACACGCTGCTTTCCGGCTCGTCCGGACTGCAAAATCGGTTCATAACCCCGCATAAAGAGGTAAAAAAGATCTGCTATGTCCTGTTTTTGGGCAATAGAGGTCTGTGCGGAGCGTATAACAGCGCGGTTTTGCACTACGCAAATTCCGTAATAAAGCGCTCCGGCAAGGACTACGGTCTTGTCGTGTGCGGACGCTGGGGCAAGGATGTGCTTGCAAACAGCAAGCTCAATGTGATATACACATTTTCCGAGCTCAGCGACACACCGACGGTCGATGAGGCACTCGAGATCTCCGATTATCTCAAGGAGCTTTACCTTAACGGCGAGTACGACGAGATCCATCTTATATACCAGCACTATGTGACCGCTCTGCGTCAGGAACCGACGGATGCTCAGTTCCTGCCCGCAAAGCCGGAAAAGAGCGACGATGCGGATCAGACGAGAGTGTTCATCTTTGAGCCTGACACCGGAAGCGTGCTCGAGGGCGTTATGCAGCTTTATCTTAACAATAAGATCATGAGCACGCTGCTGGATGCCAAGTGCGGTGAGCATTCGGCACGAATGACTGCGATGACGGCCGCCGCGGACAGCACAAAGAGCCTCATCGCCGAGCTTGACCTCAGACTCAACCGTGCCCGTCAGGCGGCGATAACGACCGAGATCACGGAGATAGTCGGCGGTGCATCTGCGCTTAAAAAGAAGAAGTAAACCCCTTTAGGAGGTAGGTTAATGGAAAACGGAATTGTCAGAAGGGTAATTGGACCTGTCGTAGATGTCCAGTTTCCCTCCGGCAAAATGCCGGATATATACAATGCGATCGAGGTAAAGCTCCCTGACCGCAAGATCGTCATGGAGGCGGTCCAGCACATAGGCGACAACAGCGTCAGGTGCGTATCGCTTTTTTCCACCGACGGTCTTTCCCGCGGCTGCGCTGCGGTCGATACCGGCGCGCCCATAAAAATGCCTGTCGGCGAGGCTACCCTTGGCAGAATGTTCAATGTCATCGGCGAGCCTATCGACGATAAGGGACCGGTCAATGCCGAGGAGTATATGCCGATACACAGACAGGCTCCCGCATTTACGGATATTGCGCCGTCCACCGAGATACTGGAGACCGGCATCAAGGTCGTTGACCTTCTTGCACCTTATTCCAAGGGCGGCAAGATAGGTCTGTTCGGCGGCGCCGGTGTCGGCAAAACAGTCCTTATTATGGAGCTTATCCGCAATGTAGCTTATGAGCACGGCGGCTACTCGGTTTTCGCCGGCGTCGGTGAAAGAAGCCGCGAGGGCAACGACCTCTGGCATGAAATGACCGAGTCCGGAGTCATAAACAAGACTGCGCTGGTGTTCGGTCAGATGAACGAGCCGCCCGGAGCGCGTCTGCGCGTTCCTCTGTCCGGTCTTACTATCGCCGAAAACTTCCGCGACGAGTCAGGTCAGGATGTTCTGCTGTTTATCGACAACATATTCAGATTTACACAGGCGGGCTCAGAGGTCTCTGCACTGCTTGGCCGTATGCCCTCCGCTGTCGGCTATCAGCCGACACTGGCGACCGAGATGGGCTCCTTGCAGGAGCGCATAACATCGACCTGCAACGGCTCGGTAACATCGGTCCAGGCCATCTATGTCCCTGCCGATGACCTTACAGACCCCGCACCTGCAACGGCGTTTGCCCACCTTGATGCAACGACCGTTCTGTCACGAAGCATATCCGAGCTGGGCATTTATCCTGCGGTCGATCCGCTGGAGTCTACATCGAGAATACTCGATCCCAATATTCTCGGCAGAGAGCATTATGATACGGCGCGTGCGGTTCAGGCCGTGCTTCAGAAGTATAAGGAGCTGCAGGATATCATTGCAGTCCTGGGTATGGATGAGCTCAGCGTTGAGGACAAGGCGACGGTCAGCCGCGCAAGAAAAATACAGAGATTCCTGTCTCAGCCGTTCCATGTTGCGGAGAACTTTACCGGTGTCAAGGGTGCGTATGTCAAGCTGGAGGACACGATACGCGGCTTCCAGGCAATATTGGGCGGCGACTGCGACGATCTGCCCGAGCAGGCATTCCTTATGTGCGGAACGATAGACGAGGTGCTTGCAAAACGCGAGCAGTTCAAATGAACCGGACTTTAATATTCGGAAAGGATAGCTGCTATGGCGGATAAGATTAATTTTCAGATAGCAACGGCAGACGGAATCATCTGCGACGCGATGGCAAGCTATGTGCTGGTTCCGCTTACCGACGGTGATGCCGGCATCATGGCGGGTCACGCCGCAATGATCGGTGCGCTCAGAGAGGGTGTCGTGAAGTATGTCACCGAGGGTGAGGAGCACTATGCTGCGGTCAGCGGGGGAGTTGTCAGTGTTGCGGATAATGAGCTGATACTGCTTGCCCGTACCGCGGAAAGGGCCGAAACGATAGATCTTGCCCGTGCTCAGGCGTCCGAAAAGCGAGCAAGGGCGCGCATCGACCACAAAAACAGTGACATCGACTTGAAGCGAGCGGAGCTTTCGCTCCAGCGAGCCATAGCAAGAGAAAAAGCCTATAACTTTATCCATAAGTAAATATGTCAACAGGAAAAATCCCGTCCGAGAGGACGGGATTTTAGACTGTCAAGAAGCCACTGTTTTCCGTCAGCTTGGTGTTCGCGCCGCAACGCGGCTGACGCATACATCTGTCGCCGCATCCTCAACAGAGACGCATAAACCGTGTGCGAGAAGATAGGATGAGCCCTGCTTGCACTGAACTGCGAGTCGGAGACCACTGTCAAAATCTTTTCCAAAACAGCGTAAACGCAAAAATGCTCAGACCGTTCGGTCTGAGCATTTTCGATAGGGTTTAACTTATTTGTACATCTCGATGAGACGCTGCAGATGCTCGTAGCGAGCCTTTGCATTCTCCTCGTTGCGCTCGAACAGAGTCTCGGCACGATCGGGGAACTCGCGGGTCAGACGGTTGTAGCGAGCCTCATTCATGAGGAACTCACGGTAGCCGCCCGCCGGAGCCTTGGAATCGAGGGTGAACTTGCCGGTCTCAGCCGCAGGATTGTAGCGGAAGAGGTTCCAGTAGCCGCACTCGACAGCCTTCTTCATCTCGGACTGGCAGTTGGTCATGCCGCCCTTGATTGAATGCATCTCGCAGGGAGAGTAAGCGATGATGAGGGAGGGGCCGGGATAAGCTTCGGCCTCCTTGATGGCCTTGAGGGTCTGCACCTTGTTTGCGCCCATTGCGATTTGTGCAACATAAACATATCCGTAGGTCATTGCGATCTCGGCAAGAGACTTGGACTTTATCTCCTTGCCGGCTGCCGCAAACTGAGCGACCTGACCGATGTTTGAAGCCTTGGAGGCCTGACCGCCGGTGTTGGAGTAGACCTCGGTGTTGAAAACGAAGATGTTCACATCCTCGCCGGAGGCGAGAACATGGTCAACGCCGCCGAAGCCGATGTCAAACGCCCAGCCGTCGCCGCCGAAGATCCAGCAGCTCTTTTTGTTGAGGTAATCCTTGCCTGCCAGAATGGCAGCGCGGGTGTCGCAGCCGCAGTCGAGCTTTTCAAGTGCCGCAACGAGCTCCTTGGTAGCTTCCTGGTTTGCTTCGCCGCAGTTGTAGGTCTCGAGCCACTTTGCCGCCTCGGGAACCTTGTCAGCTATGCTCTCGACCTTGCTCTTGAGGTCGTCGCGGATCTTCTTCTGACCGAGGTAGAGACCGAGACCGTGCTCGGCGTTATCCTCGAACAGAGAGTTAGCCCATGCAGGACCCTTGCCCTCCTTGTTGACGGTGTACGGCGAGGTAGCTGCCGGACCGCCCCAGATGGAGCTGCAGCCGGTGGCGTTGGAGATCATCATGTGATCGCCGAACAGTTGAGTCACGAGACGGGCATAGCTGGTCTCGGCACAGCCTGCGCAGGAGCCGGAGAACTCAAGGTACGGCTGCTTGAACTGGCTGCCGATGACCGTGTCGTTCTTGACCTCGGGCTTCTCGCTGACCTTGGACACCATGTAATCGAATACGGGCTGCTCATCTTCCTGACTCTCCAGACCGACCATCTTGAGGGACTTGGTGGGGCAGACATTTACACAAACGCCGCAGCCCATGCAGTCGAGCGGGGAGATGACCATCGTGTACTTGTAAAGACCCTTGCCCTTACCGGCGCGGAAGTCAACGAGCTTGGCATTTTCGGGAGCTGCCGCTGCCTCCTGCTCGTTGAGAGCAAAGGGACGGATGGTGGCATGCGGGCAGACGAATGCACACTGGTTGCACTGTGCGCAGGTCTCTGCCGTCCATTCGGGCACGAAGGCGGAAACGCCGCGCTTTTCGTAAGCGGAGGCGCCGAGCTCGAAGGTGCCGTCGGCGTGGGAAACGAAGGCGGATACCGGCAGTGAGTCGCCGTCCATCTTGTCGACTGGATCGAGGATGGTCTTTACCATCTCAACGGTCTTTTCACGGCCCGTGTAGACCTTCCTGTCAGCCTCATCCTCGGCTGTCTTCCATGACTCGGGAACATCGACCTTCACAAACGCGGTAGCGCCTGCGTCGATCGCCCTGTGGTTCATGTCAACGACATCCTGACCCTTCTTGAGATAGGAGGCAGTCGCCTTCTCCTTCATGTAGCGGATGGCATCCTCCTGAGGAATGACCTTTGCCAGCGTGAAGAACGCCGACTGGAGAATGGTATTGGTGCGCTTGCCCATGCCGATCTCGCGCGCAAGGTCGATGGCGTTTATCATATAAAGCTGAATGTCGTTATCCGCAATGTAGCGCTTGGAGGCAGCGTCAAGATGATGCTCAAGCTCCTCAAAGCTCCACTGGCAGTTTATGAGGAACACGCCGCCGGGCTTGACATCGCGCACGATGGGGAAGTGCTTCGTGATGTAAGCGGGAACATGGCAGGCGACAAAGTCTGCCTTGTTTATGTAGTACGGGCTCTTTATCTGCTTATCGCCGAAGCGCAGGTGGCTGATGGTAACGCCGCCGGTCTTCTTGGAGTCATACTGGAAGTAAGCCTGAACGTTCTTGTCGGTGTGGTCGCCGATGATCTTGATGGAGTTCTTGTTCGCGCCGACGGTGCCGTCGCCGCCGAGACCCCAGAACTTGCACTCAACGGTGCCCTCGGCTGCGGTGGAGGGAGCAGCAACCTCGGGAAGGGAGAGGTTGGTCACGTCGTCAACGATGCCGATGGTGAACTGACGCTTCATCTCGTCGTTCTTGAGCTCGTTGTAAACAGCAAATACGGAAGCGGGAGGTGTATCCTTCGAGCCGAGGCCGTAGCGGCCGCCGATGACCTGAATGTCACGGCCTGCGTTGGCAACGGAGGTGACAACGTCGAGGTACAGAGGCTCGCCCTGAGCGCCGGGCTCCTTGGTGCGGTCAAGTACTGCTATCTTCTTGCAGCTTGCGGGGATAGCCTCGAGAAGCTTGTCCGCTCTCCAGGGACGGAACAGGCGAACCTTGACAAGGCCGACCTTCTCGCCCTGAGCGGTGAGGTAGTCGATGACCTCCTCTGCAACGTCGCAGATAGAGCCCATGGCGACGATGACGCGGTCAGCGTCGGGAGCGCCGTAGTAGTTAAACAGCTTGTAGTCGGTGCCGAGCTTTTCGTTGACCTTGCCCATGTACTCCTCGACGATCTCGGGGATGGCGTCGTAGTACTTGTTGGAGGCCTC